>DASXGD010000441.1:0-3315 GCA_036489245.1 Occallatibacter sp.
TCAGACCAATGGCATCAATGTTCTGACCGGATCAAAGGTCCTGGACGATAACTTCGCGGAAATCTCTGCCCAGCAGAACTCGAGGGCGGGAATCAATGTTGACGATGGCAGTTCTGTGAGTTTCGGTCAGACGATCCCAGTTACCTCCGGAGTGATCTCGACGGTCTTCGGGAATAGTCCCGACGTTCAACTCACGTTCGGCTCTCATCTCACTTACATCTCCAATGACGCCTTTGGGAGCGTCTCGTGCGACGCAACGGCGTTGATCCGCGGTCCGGGTTCGTTCACCTGCCCCAAGTAGCGGGTACCCCAGGTCTCGCGGTCGAGACCTGGGATTCTCAGCCCTCCGCAAACGACTCGACTCACAAAAAAGGAACTGCCGCCCGGCTCTGCATTCAAAATTTACCGTGCCGCGTCCCCCGTGTTATGTTCGCCGCATACTCGAGTACCCTTGCGGGGTTTTATGAAGCATGCCGCTCTCGGGTTTCGCGCCCATTCCGGCTGGACCGCACTCGTCGCAATATCGCTCGAAGATGGCTCCCCCCGCGTCCTTGTGCGCGCTCGCCCGCACCTCGTCAACGCCTTCACGTTCGAATTCCGGCAGCCCTATCACACCGCGGAGAAAAGGCCGCCGTCTGAAGCTCATCACATCATCTCTCGCGCTCGCGAGGAGGCCCGGGAACTCGCCTGTCAAGCGATCCTCTCTGCGCAAACGAGTCTTCAGCAGCAAGGCTATGAACTCAAGTGCTGCGGTCTTCTTCTCGCCTCCGGAAGGCCGTTGCCGGATCTCCCGCGAATTCTGGCATCCCACGCTCTCATTCATACAGCCGATGGAGAACTCTTTCGCGAAGCCCTGTTCCAGTCCGCTGCGCGCAGCGGACTGGAAATGTTCCCCGTAAAGGAGAGCGAACTCTTCGACCGCGCATGTCGCACTCTTGGATTGGAGAAAGATGAGGTCGTTCGCCGTGTCGTCCTGATCGGCCAGGCGATCGGCCCTCCGTGGACTCAAGACGAAAAGCTCGCCGCCCTGGTTGCGTGGCTTTCGCTCGTGAATCCGGCGTCAGCCTCTCCGGAAGTGCGTGGGGTTCCAATTCAGCGGACGCCCTGACCGTGGCGCAACGCTGTCGCGCTCCCCTGGTCGGTGCGGAGTAAACAAGGGATTCTACGCCCGTCCCGCAAACTCCCGCGTCTCGGTGTACACCTTCACCTTTTCGCCCGTCTTAACGAAGAACGGCACCTTGATTTCGAGCCCCGTTTCCAGCTTGGCGGGCTTGGTCACGCCGCCGCTGGCCGTGTCGCCGCGCACCCCCGGCTCGGTGTATTCCACCTTCAATTCAACCTGCGAAGGCAACTGGAGCCCGATCGGATTGCTGTTGTATTTATCGAGCTGAATAATCGCGCCCTCCACCAGGAAATCCAGGGCATCGCCCAGTTTGTCCGCCGCAAGGGTGAGCGTCTCAAAGCTGGACTGATCGAGGAAATACGATCCATCCGCGTCGCTGTAGAGATACGAAGCCTCCACCGTCTCGAGGTCGGGCTCCTTGAATTTGTCGCTGGCCTTGAACGTCTTGTCGAACACGGCCCGGGTCAGCAGGTTGCGCATCTTCAGCCGCACCAGCGTCTGTCCGCCACGCGCCGTGGGCGTTGAGACTTCCACGTCGAGGCAGTAGTAAGGCACATTCTCCAGTTCGAAGTACATCTTCCGCTTGATGTCGATTGCGTCGATCAGTGCAGCCATGTCCGGTTCCCTACTCCTGTTCCCTGTTCCCTAGTCCCTGTTCCCTGTCTCTCCATGGTAAAACGCTGAACCCGGGTGTTTTCGGCCCGCCGTATTGGCCTTGCCCAACGATAGCGTCCGACGGTTAGTATTGGAGCGGCTCACACAAACGTTTTACTCAAGGGGGAAACACCATGACACATTTTTGTCGCCGGGCCGGAATTCCGACTTGGATTCCGATTCTAGGTCTGGCGCTTGCCACACTTTCTGGCCAGAACAGCTTTGCCCAGCGCCGCCAGGCGCCGCCCCCGCCCGCTGGTCCCTGGATGAATACCAGCCTCTCGCCCGACGAGCGCGCCGACCTGGTGCTGAAAGAAATGACCCTGGACGAAAAGATCGCGCTCCTGCATGGCGTGGGCATGCCCACGGACGAGCCTGTTACCCCCGAAAACGCCCCCTCCAACCGCGGCGTGGGTTATGCCGTCGGCGTGCCTCGGCTCGGGATTCCCGGCATTGATATGAGCGACGCGGCCTACGGTGTCCGGTCCAGCGGCGTCAACGGCCGCTACTCCACGGCGCTCCCCGCCAACGTGGCCGCAGCCGCCAGCTGGGACGTTGATGCGGCCTACGAGTATGGCGCGCTCATCGGCAACGAACTTCGCGCCCAGGGCTACAACATGTCGCTCGGCGGAGGCACGAATCTCACCCGCGAGCCGCGCAACGGCCGCACCTTTGAATACCTGGGTGAAGATCCCGTTCTGGCCGGAACGCTGGTTGCCCGGCTGATCGAAGGCACCCAGTCCGCCTACGTGATCGGCGATATCAAGCACTACGCCCTGAACGACCAGGAAAGCGGGCGCAATGCTGTCGACATTTCGATCAGCAAGCGTGCTGCGCGCGAGAGCGACCTGCTGGCCTTCGAAATCGGCGTTTCCAAAGGCCATCCTGCCGCGGTCATGTGCTCCTACAACCGCGTCAATGGCGACTTTGCCTGTGAAAACAAGTGGCTGCTCACCGACGTGCTCAAAAAGGACTGGAAGTTCCCCGGCTTTGTCCTCTCGGACTGGGGCGGCACCCATTCCACCGAAAAAGCTTCCGCCGCGGGCCTCGATCATGAGCAACCGGGCCGCTTCTGGTTCGGCGACAAGTATAAGGCGGCTGTCGACGCGGGCACCATCCCCACCTCCGAGCTCGACGAGCATGTCCACCGCATTCTGCGCTCCATGTTCGCTGCCGGCGTCATCGATCATCCTCGCCAGCGCTTTGTCGTCGACCCCTTTGCCGGCTTTGAGACTGCACGCAAGATCGAGGAGGGGGGTATCGTCCTGCTCAAGAACAACAGAGCGGCCCTGCCTCTCGATCCCGCCAAAATCCGCACCATCGCGGTCATCGGCGCACATTCGGATGTGGGCATGATCTCCGGCGGCGGCTCGGCCCAGGTCGACCCCATTGGGGGCAACGCCATCATGCCTCCCGGAAAAGGCGCCACCCACTGGCTGGAACAGATGTGGTTCCCAAGCTCGCCGCTCAAAGCCATCCAGGCGCGAGCGCCCAAAGCCACGGTGAAGTATGATCCCGGCTTTGATCCCGCGGCGGCG
>DASXGD010000150.1:0-8447 GCA_036489245.1 Occallatibacter sp.
TTCATTTCCACCGGCCGGCACCTGGATAAAGTCGTTACAGTCAGTTGATCCGTCGGGGCAAACCTGGACCTGGCGCTGGGGACCTGCGCCATCGAGCGGAAAGCCGCGGAGCGAATTGCTGCCGCCAGTAAAGAACTTCTCGCTGGTCGGCACGCGGCTGTTGGAATATGGCTGCGCCAGGCCGATGCGAATGCTGCCCGCCCACACGATGTTATGGAATGCCTGCTTGTACCAGGCGGCCTGGGCGGTCAGTTTCGCAAAGTTCACACTCGATCCGAGTTTGGTCGAATTCAGGTCCAATTCTATCGACTGCAGAACCCCGCTGTGCTCGTCCAGGACGTTGTCCCGCGTGTCGCGTGTCAGGTTGGCGGCCAAGGTGGAAAGCTGCACGTTTTGATCTTCCGGTAGCACTAAGCCCGGGATGAGAATATGAGTCAGATTGGTCTGGCTGAACTGGTAGCGAAAAAACAGTGCATCCTTCTTTGCCCTGTCGATAAAACGTTGAACCTGGAACCCGCCAATCTCCTGAACTGATGAATAGATGGGATTCTGCTCGTTATTCTCGGCGGTAAATGAGACGGTCGCGCGCCAATTGGATGAGCGGAAGTAAGGGTCGATGTAATAGAACGAGCCCCGCTGATCCAGTATTCCCGCGAAGCCTGTAACGGAAATGGATTCCCCCCTTCCCCGGACATTGTTGCGTGTGTATTGCATTGTTCCGCGGGGGCCCCAGAACGTGGATTGGCTGGTTGTGAAATTCGGAGGCAGCCCGACCGGAGGAATACCGGGCACCGCAACTGTTCCACCTGGAACTGTGCCGCCGCGGTTGATCACTTCGAACCCGATGCCATAGGTGAAATCGTTCTTTTTGGCTTCATGGACTTTAACCAGAACATCTTCCGTGGTCTGGGTGGTCACATCGCGCTTGGGATCGACTTCAGCCCAGTCGAAGACGTTGGGCAGATCGTAGAGCCTGCTGCCAGCGGTCAGGAGGTCGGTTTCGAAGAGAGGCAGTCCCGGTTTAAGCATGGACACATCGCGATTGATCAACTGCTGTGAAGTGTGTTCGCGGCCCAGCGTGATCACGTCGCCGGTCATCACCCGGGGGCCTTCATAGATGTGGTACACCACGTTGATGTGATGAGAGTCTTGCTTCGACACTTCCGTCGCCGTTGATCGAAAGCTGGAGGTCAGATATCCAGCGCGCAGATAGTTAGCGACGATATTGGCCCGGTCCTGCTGTACGTGAGCCTGTGAATACGGCTGCCCGACCGCAAGTTTCAGGCCATTGGGCGCATAGGCGTCGGAGGGAAAGTTGTCCGCTCCTTCTACCGTGAGCGAACTCACCGTGTCGCGAGGTCCCTCGGTTACACGGAAGGCAACGTTGATGTCTCCGCCGCGATTTGTCACCGCGGGAACCACCGCGACGTCGCTGAATCCCTCGGATTCATATACCGCCTTGAGATTCTTCACGCTGTCGCGCACGAGGTCGTCGCTGAATTTTCCCGAGGAGAAGAAGTGCTTCTTCTCAATCGTGATATGCGGCATTAATTGCGAGGACGGCAATTGGACATTGCCCGCCACCTTGATATCGGCGACCTTGTGCTTTTTTTGTTTGGTGATCTGATAAAGGATCGCGGCATGGGCCGGGGTTGCTTCGAGGTGAGACTCCACCTTCACGTCGAAGAATCCTTTGGACTGGAAATAGGACGCCAGGGCCTGTCGCCCTTCCTCGACCGATTCGTCGTCCACATCAATTCCCTGATAAACGGGCAGCAGCGATTTGCGTGTCCAGGGCCATATATGGGCGCCCTGAATATCCACCTTGATCGTGGGCCCGGGAACAATGGCAAAGTGAATGTCGGCGCGATTGGTGTCGGCGTGGTACTCGGCTCCTGCGAGCTTAACCTGGGCATCGAGCAGTCCCTTCTTTGCCAATTGCGTCTGCAGGTAGGTGGCCGCCTTGCCGACTGTGGACCGGCGGTACCTCTTTCCGGGGCGGATCGCGACCGTCCGCGCGCGCGCCATGGCGGTTTGCAGACTGGCCCGCAGCCGTTCCTGTTCAGCAGTTGGAACTCCATCGATGACGATGTCGCCGAAGATCGCCCGCCGGCCCAGGGTGGTGGCAAAAGACACGTTGGCGATCTGGCGTTTCCGGTCCACCTCGACGTCTGAGCGGACTTCCGCCTGGAAGAATCCTGCCTGGCGAAAGAAATTGAGCAGTCTCTTCCGGTCGCGCTCGATCTCGGCCGCATCAAAGGGTGCCTGCACGGGGTAGTTGGCCACCTGGATCAGGCGCGAGTAGGGAAATTGCCCCGCCCCGGGAAACTGAAACATTCCGATGTAAACCGCCGGTTCGAGAATGAAGCGGATGCGTACGCCGCTCGACTCCGGATCAACCCGGACGCGAACCTCTTCGTATTTTCCCGCAGACTTGATTGCCGCTGCCGTCTGCTCGACCTTCTGTTGGGAAAACGGCTCTCCGATTTTTTGTTCCACCGCCGAAGAAAACCTGTCTGGACCGAGGTCCGGCTGCCCGGCAAACTCGATGGAAGAGACGTTTTGCCCTTCGTAAGAAGCGAGCATTTCCCCGGGCGCGGTTTTCGGAACCGAGGTATTTGCGTTCGATGCATCGGGAGCCGAGGCCGATCCCGCGCCTGTCTCCTGTGCGACCAGCCCGGAGGACATCGCCAAGGCCAGGAGGAGATACAAGGAGAGGGAGGAACCGGTAATATTACGAAATCGCGATCCAGGCCGCGATCCCACCCGGTTCTGAGATACATTCGAGTTGGTTCGGTGCATGCAGACTGTTTGTAGTCTCACTTGCGATGGGATGCCTGGCAAAAGGGGTTGGTTGATTTCTATACTGCGCGTGATCTCAGGCGTGGGTCGGGTTCTGTTCGCAAGGCTATCGCCCCAGCCGCGCCGCGCATCCATACCCGATTGTAAGTGCGCCGGTCCAATTGCAGTCCAATAAGGAGCCCGGGAGGGCCGTATTTCTGAGACCCGATCCAACGTCGATCCGCGGTTGAGCCGCGACGAGCGGCGCATTTGGGATTTCGTGTCTCGCACTCCCCTGAAGTCGCTGTGGGATCTTCGCGGGGTGCCCATCCGTGTCGTCGTCCGGCGAACGACGAAATCAGTGATGCAGGACCGGATATTCGGGCACGCGGCCGAACTCGGCTTTTATTTCCTCTTCGCTCTTTTCCCCACCCTGTTCAGCGCCACTTCGATCCTTGGTCTGATTGCCCGATCGGCTTCGACAATCTATTCCCGCTTGCTCGATTACCTGGCGCTCGTCATCCCCACCCAGGCGCTGGGAACCATTCTCCACACCTTCAATGAGACCGCGGCGGCGTCCTCATCCGGCAAGATCACCTTTGGCCTCATTGCCGCCGTCTGGTCGGCATCGGCGGGTATCTCGGCCCTCCAGGATTCGCTCAACGCGGTGTACAAGATCGACGACTCCCGCTCCTTCATACGGGCTCGGATCGATGCCATCGGCCTCACGATCGTCCTTACGGGGATCATGAGCCTGTGCCTGGGATCGATGCTGGGCGGGGACGTTGTGGCGTCGGTTGCCGCCCGCCGCATCGAGGATGAAGTTGTGAGAACGGCGGCGATGGCTTCCGCCAGGATCATTGCATGGACCGTGGCGACCGCCCTGCTCGCGTTGGCGTTCTCTGTGATCTATTATTGGGCGCCGGATCTCAAGGTACGCTGCTGGCATTGGCTCACCCCGGGCGGGGCGATCGGCATCGTGGGCTGGCTGCTGGCATCGCTTGCACTCCGGGTCTATCTGCACTTCTTTAACAGCTTCTCGGTCACATATGGCTCCCTGGGAGCGGTGATCATTCTGCTCACGTGGTTCTATATCACCGGGCTGATGATCCTTCTCGGGGCCGAGGTCAACAGCGAAATCGAGGCTGCGGAGGCGGAGCGGCGCCTCGGGGCAGAACTGGAACCGGGAGCCGCGGCACCCCGGGGGGTAGGGGAGGCGCCGGCCGCCGGAGCGGCGGACTGAGCACCGTCCGTGCCGGGGCGGACGATTGCGCCCGTACATGGGGCGCGTTTATGCGCAAACTCCGCCTGTACTCCTTGGAGTTCACTTCATGGGCGTGCGTCTGCAACTATTCGAATCCATCCGACGTCAGAAAGGAAGTGGTTGAAAATGGGGATGTTGGCGCTGAATCGATGGTCTATCCAGCGCACCCAGGGATTACCGGTGTACGGGGTTTAGGAACGACAATGTCGCCGTAGTAGACTAGAGCGGTTTGCTTCACGCAGAGAGCTCGAGCGAGGGTGCCCTTTGAAGCAAAAGGCCGCCCGGCCGAGCGGAATCCTGGGAGCAACAGACAGAAAAACCGCTGTAACCGCTTTGAGTCTTCTCGAGCGAAACCATCGGGAGCGCCGGCTTCCACCAATCCACGCAAGTTTGCAAGTCGCCACAAGAGAAAAAATGGACCAATCATCTGTTTCGCACGTTCCGCCGGCGAGCCAGTCTGCCGGAGATTCGCCCCAGCCGGTGAAGAAGCGCCGCCATCGCTGGGTCTGGGTTGTTGTTTTGCTCTTCTTTGCGGCGACGTTTTACTGGGTCATCCAGCACCAACAAAAAGGCCAGGCGGCCACCGGGGGAGGGGGCCGGCGCCCGATGGGGGGAACTGTGCCCGTGACCATAGCGACCGCGCGCAAAGGCAGTATCGGCCTGTATGAGAATGCGATCGGAACGGTGACGCCCATTTATACGGCGTCGATGACCGCCCAGGTGACAGGCGTGATCACGGAGGTGCACTACCGCGAAGGCCAATTCGTGAAAAAGGGCGATCCGCTGATCGACATTGATTCGCGCCAGTACGAGGCGCAGCTGGCGCAGGCCCAGGGCACGCTCGAGCACGATCAAAGCCTTCTTGCCGAGCAGGAAATGGACCTGGAGCGGTACAAGGTGGCCTGGGCCAAGAATGCCATTTCCCGCCAGGTTCTCGAGGACCAGGAAAAGGTGGTTCTTCAGGAGAAGGGAACGGTGAAAAACGACGAGGGCGCAGTGCAGTATGCCGAGGTGCAGGTGGGCTATTGCCACATCAAGTCGCCGATCAACGGCCGGGTGGGCCTGCGGCTGGTCGACGCCGGCAACCTCGTCAGCGCCAATTCGACAACCACCCTGGTAGTGGTGACCGAAGTACAGCCGATTACCGTGATCTTCACCCTGGCTGAAGATTCTCTTCCCGAGGTGCTGCAGCAAACCCGCGGCAAGCAGCAACTGAAGGTCGAGGCTCTCGATCGCATGCAACAGGGACATCTGGCCAACGGCAAGCTGACTTCGATCGACAACCTGATCGACACCACCACGGGAACCGTCAAGCTGCGCGCGGAGTTCGATAACCGTGAGGGCGTGCTGTTTCCGAACCAGTTTGTGAATACGCGTCTGCTTGTGAAGACGCTTGAGAACCAGGTCCTCATCCCGTCTTCGGCCATCCAGCACAACGGAAACCAGGAATTTGTCTACCTCATCCAGGACAATAAGGCCGAGATGAAGACAGTCAAGTCGGGTAAGTCGGACCGGGGCGAAACCGCCGTTGAAGGAATCAACCCAGGGGACGTAGTGGCCAACAGCACCTTCGAGAAGCTTCAGAATGGTTCGCCGATCACGGTTTCGAAGATCAAGCTTCCCGCCACTTCGTCCGATACAACCGGGGGTCCGGTGCAATGAATCCGTCTCGCCCATTCATTCTGCGTCCGGTGGCGACGGCGCTCTTGATGGCAGCCATTCTCCTGGTGGGCATTGTTGCATTTCTTCAGCTGCCCGTTTCGGCGCTGCCCGAGGTTGACTATCCGACCATCCAGGTGGTCACGTTCTATCCCGGGGCCAGCCCCGATATCACCGCGACCACGATCACCGCACCGCTGGAACGGCAGTTCGGAGAGATGCAGGGTCTGAGCCAGATGACGTCCACCAGCGCGGGCGGCGTTTCGGTGATCGTACTTCAATTCGATTTGAGCCTGGGTCTCGACGTCGCCGAGCAGGAGGTGCAGGCGTCAATCAATGGGGGCCAGACGTTCTTGCCGTCTGATCTGCCCACGCCTCCTGTCTATAACAAGACCAATCCTGCCGACGCGCCGGTCCTGACCCTGGCCATCTCGTCGAGTTCGATGCCGCTGTCGGAAGTGGAGGACCTGGTCGATACGCGGCTGGCTCCGCGCATTTCCCAGTTGAGCGGCGTGGGGCTGGTGAGCATCAGCGGAGGGCAGAAACCGGCGGTCCGCATCCAGGTCAATCCCACCAAGCTGTCCGCGCACGGAATCAACATGGAGGACGTGCGCACCGCTTTGACCCAGGCCAGCGTGAACGCGGCCAAGGGCAATTTCGACGGCCCGCGCCAGGACTATCAGATCGACGCCAACGACCAGATCACGGAGGCGGCCGGATACCGGAACGTTGTTATTTCGTACCAGAACGGCGCGCCGGTCTTCGTGAAGGACGTGGCCAACGTTATCAATGGAGTTGAAAACACGCGCCAGGCCGCGTGGATGAACCAGACCCCGGCGGTCATCCTCAATATTCAGCGCCAGCCGGGTGCCAACACTATCACGGTGGTGAAGCGGATCCAGGCGATCCTTCCCCAACTGGAGGCGAATCTTCCGGCGTCGATCAAGGTCACGACCATGACCGACATGACAACCAGCATCCAGGCATCGGTGAACGACGTAGAGTTCGAACTGATGCTGACCATTGCGCTGGTGGTCATGGTGATCTTTCTCTTCCTGCGCAACCTTTCCGCCACTATCATTCCCAGCGTGGCCGTGCCTCTGTCGCTGATCGGCACATTTGCCGTGATGTACATGCTGGGCTACAGCCTCGACAACCTTTCGCTGATGGCGCTCACCATCTCCACGGGATTCGTGGTGGATGACGCGATCGTGATGATCGAGAACATCTCGCGATTCATCGAGCAGGGCATGCCGCCCATGAAGGCGGCGCTGACCGGCGCGGGACAGATTGGATTCACCATCGTCTCTTTGACCGTGTCGCTGATCGCGGTGCTGATACCGCTGCTGTTCATGGGCGACGTGGTGGGCCGCCTGTTCCGCGAATTCGCGGTGACGCTTGCGGTCACCATCATCATCTCGGCGGTGGTGTCGCTCACTCTCACGCCGATGATGTGCGCGCGCATTCTTCGCCACCACCCAGAACACCAGCAGTCGCGTTTCTACCGCGTCTCAGAGAACGCATTCAATCGCATGATCGCGTTTTATGGACGCACCCTGAAAGTGGTTCTGCGCTTCCAGACGATCACCCTGCTGGTGGCTCTCGCAACCCTGATTTTGACGGTAGTTCTCTACATCATGATCCCCAAGGGGTTCTTTCCGGTGCAGGATACCGGGGTGATCCAGGGGATTTCGCAGGGACCGCAGTCGATCTCCTACACCGACATGTCGGTCAAACAGCGGGAACTCTCGCGCATCATTCTCGAGGACCCGGCGGTCGAGAGCCTCTCCTCGTTCATCGGCGCAGACGGGATTAACACCACGATGAACAGCGGCCGCATTTCGATTAACCTGAAGCCGCTGGAAGAGCGGCACATCAGCGCCGCGGATGTGATCCGGCGGCTGCAGACGAATCTCGGCCAGGTGCAGGGGATGCACCTTTACATGCAGCCGGTGCAGGACATCACCGTCGACGATCGCGTGAGCCGCACCCAGTACCAGTACACCCTGGAAGATCCGGACTTCAATGAACTCAACGAATGGACCGACAAGTTCGTCGCCGAGTTGAAGAAACTGCCGGAACTCGAAGATGTCGCCACGGACCAGCAGGTGGGCGGGCGCGCGCTTTCGCTGAATATCGATCGCGTAACCGCATCGCGGCTGGGAATCGCGCCCACCACGATCGACAATACGCTGTACGATGCCTATGGCCAGCGCCAGATCAGCACTCTCTACACCCAGACCAACCAATACCACGTGGTGCTGGAGGCGATGCCCGAGTGGCAGCAGAATCCCTCCCATCTCGGAGCTCTCTATATCCAGGCCAACGGATCAGCGGGCGCCACCGGCGCCGGCGCGTCGACGTCGTTTTCGTCCTCGGCCTCGGCGTCCGCAGGTTCAAGCGCGCTGACGACCGGCGTCCGCTACACTCCGACTTCGGGTGTTCTGACCGTGCCGGCCACGGTGCTGGCCGGAACCACGTCGACCGCAGGATCCTCGCCGTCGGCGGGGACATTCTCCGGAACCACACCCAACACTTCCATCACCTCGACGTCGGCCAATTCGGTTCCCCTGGCCGCGTTTACCCATGCGACGCTCACAACCGAGCCCCTGTCGATCAATCACCAGGGGCAATTTCCATCGGTTACGATTTCCTTCAACCTGGCGCCGAAGGCATCCCTGGGCACGGCCATCACCGACATTGACAATCTGAGCGCGCGCATGGGGTTCCCACCCACCATCCA
>DASXGD010000535.1:0-5419 GCA_036489245.1 Occallatibacter sp.
TACACCACACAATTTTGTGGGGACGAGTGTGGAAGCGCCGGATTTCTGGCTTCCGCTGAATCTTGAGCCCGCGGTTCATCCTGACAGCAATTGGCTGCATAGCCGGGAGAACCTGTGCTGCCGGCTCTATGCGCGTCTCGCACCGGGAGCGAGCATCGACCAGGCGCAGGCGGAGATGACGCTGGTTGCCGGGCAGCTAACCAAGTTGCACGATCCGCATGTCGATCTGGGTAAACCCGCAACGGCGGCAATCTGGCCCGGCTCCCCGTTTCCGTATCCGCTGAAGCAGTACGGGGGGCTGGAATACGCGATCCTGCTCATCATGATCGCGGTGGGGATGGTGCTGGTGATTGCCTGCGCGAATGTGGCCAGCCTGCAACTGGCGCGAGCTGCGTCGCGACAGAATGAACTGGGCATGCGGCTGTCGCTTGGAGCCAGCCGATTGCGGATTATCCGGCAATTGCTAACGGAAAGCGCGCTGCTGGGCCTGATCGCCGGAGCGGTTGCGCTGCTGTTCAGTTGGGCATTCCTCGAAACGCTGGTGGTTTTGATTGCGGATGCATTTCCGGAGGAGTACGGCACGTTTGTCTTCCACGTGACGCCCGACCCGGGAATCTTCGGATACGTGTTTTGTATCAGCCTTGTGGCAGGAATCCTGTTTGGGTTGGCGCCCGCTTTGGAAAGTTCTGGAGCCGCGTTGTCTTCCGCGTCGAAGGCCAGTCCGGGAACCGGAAAGGTGCGCAATCGCCGCATGCGCGATTTCCTGACGATTGCCCAGGTTGCGGTTTCACTGGTGCTGCTGATCGCGGGAAGCATGCTGATCCGGAGTTCGATCCGGGCGGTCAAGATGGACACCGGCTACGAAACGCAGCACGTATTAGACCTCGAATTTCAATTCCCGGAAGGAGAGAGATACAGCGCGGGCCGCAGGGCTATCCTGATCCGTGAGCTTCGCACACGTTTATCGGCCTTGCCTGGCGTGGTTGCAATTACCAGCGCGCGCCCACCCGATGGCGGCGGCATTCGAACTGCGGCAGTTTCGGTCAATGGAGAAAAGCCATCGCCCAAAAATACGCGAGCGATCCTCTTCTACATGTACATTCAGCCGAATTACTTTCAGACCCTGGGAATTCCATTGCTGTTCGGGCGGGGATTCGAGGCGCAAGGCGGCCAGAGGGAGAATGCCGTCATTCTCAGCGAATCGGCTGCGCAATTGTTGTGGCCGGGACAGAACCCGATTGGCCGCAGCCTGCGCCTGGTGCCGGGCGGGCAGTTTGTGGTCAAGAGCGACTTTCTTGCCGATGGGCCGGCATACGAGGTCATCGGAGTGGCTCGCGATACGCGGGGAATCCTGTTGAATGGAAGCGATACGGAGGAGATCTATCTCCCCATGCCCGAGGACCAGATTCACGAGTTCCCCATTCTGATCAGGACTCAGTCTTCGCCGACACAGATCACGAACGCAATCGGGCCGATGATCTTATCTCTCGATCCAAACATTGTGGCCTACACTTTCACGCTCGAAGAGATGCTTCGCCAGACGGAGTCTTTCCTCGCGTCGAGCTTATCGGCGGCGTTCGCGTCGAGCATCGGGATGCTTGGGCTTCTGCTGGCTTCGATGGGCATCTACGGCACGGTGAGCTATATGGTCGTGCTGCGCACGCGCGAAGTCGGGATCCGCATGGCTTTAGGGGCAAGGAAAAGGGACGTACTGCTCCTGATGCTGCGCGAAAGCACACGGCCTGTGATCGCGGGACTGATTGCGGGAGTGTGTCTCGCGATCGGAGCATCGTATTTGCTGCGCGGGGTGCTCTACGGACTGAACAGGATCGACGCTATCTCTGTTGTAGGCGTTTCGGCCTTGTTCCTGGCGATCGCGCTGCTGGCCTCTTACATGCCGTCGAGGCGAGCGATGCGGGTCGACCCGATGGTGGCGCTCCGATACGAATAGCCGGCTTACTCCGCGCCAAATGCGAGGAAGCTGTGCGGCGGCAGGTCGAATTTGAATTCGGTGCGTTGGCCTGCGCGCGAGCGCCGGCCCTGCGCCGCGGTGGGTTTGCCCTCCATCACTTCGCCGGTGGCGAGATTGCGCAGATGCAGGGCAGAGGCGGCGGTCGATACGGTTACCTGGGTGGGGGAGTCGAGATAGGACTCCACGACGAAGCTCTTGTTGTCGTAGGCGAAGAGGCTCACCTTGGCGGGGGCATCGAGCCACACCGGAAAACCGTTCATGATGTACTGCTTGATCGAGGTCAGCACGGCCTGGGGAAGGGCGTAAAGGTCATTCATGTTTTCGGGGATCGTGAGCACGAAGAGAATTCCTTTCGAGTAGCGATCCATGAGCAGGAGGGGAGCGCCGCGGCCGTTGGCCGTGCCGCGCACCAGCGGCCATGCGTCGTTGGTGAGGAAGGCGATCTCCGGCACCAGCACGAATTCGGTCTTGCCGAGATTGGCTCCCGCGCCGGCTCCTGCGCCGGCCCAGTACTCGTTCACGGGCAGGATGTTGCCGGTGGCGTAAATTTCGGCGATCTGCTCGATGCCTTTCCCCTGGAGTTGTTTGAGCAGGCCCGACGTGATGACGACATTTCCGCCCTTTTCGAGATGGGATTTGATCTTGCTGACGAGATCGGGATCGAATTTCGCCTCCTGGGTCAGCAGGACAGTTTTGGCTTCGTCAGGGAATTCGGGATAGAGATCGATGGGAATGCCGATCATGCCGAGATAGTTGTGCAGGAAGTCTTCGCCGATTGAATGATAGGGTTTGTAACTGGCGATGCCGATGGGCTTGCCCAGTTTGGCCAGCACACCGTTGACCTTGCCGAGCGCATAGCCGGCAGCGGTTGCGTAGGTGGGGTTTTGAGGCGTGGCCAGGTCGGTCTTGCCCTGGTACTGTTGCAGCTCAGACCAGCGGAAGGTTGTGCCCATGCCTGCCCAGGAAGCGCGGTCGCCCGCTTCGGCGGTGCGCAGCAGGTCAGTGTATTGGAAGAGCATGATCTGCGGCGCCCTGGCCAGCATGGTGTCCCACAACTGCTCGGCGTAGCGATCGATGTAGCGATTGTCGTAGATATCGACCCAGCCGCCGCCGTTGCGCTCCGGGGCCACGTGATCGAAGTAGCGGGCGATCAGGTAGCTCTCGTACTGCTGCAGGTGCTGATCGGTGATGACGGGGTCGCGGGTTTCGGTGCCGGTGTAGATGCCGTCGAAGATCTTCGACTCCTGGTCGAGGTCGTAGCCGTTGGCCTGGAAGTGCTCGTACCAGTTGGGGAATTTGATGATTACTTTCACCTTGGGATTGGCGGCGCGCGCGGGCGCCAGCACCAGGTCGCGCGCAACCTGGTTCATGAGCTTGAGGCGGAATTCGGTCCAGCCCAGATCTCCCTTGGCCGCGATGTCGGAGTCGCGCTTGGTGTTGTTGAAGAAGAAATCGTCGAGCATGATTTCATCGAAATGGCGCGCGGTGAGTTCGGCAATCTGCTTGACGTAATCGCGCTGCTTCGGATCGGTATAGCACATCGACACGAACTGGCTTTCGGTGTCATCGCCTTCCTCAGAACCGGCAGTATCCCCGGCGCCGACATACGCAATGCCTCCCGCAACCTGAACGCCGTGCGCGGTGAAAAAGGATTTCACCGTCTCCAGAACGGTCTCGTCCGCGATGGTCCCGCTGCGATAGGTCTCGATATAGACCTTGTCTACGGCCATCTGGGACGAGAGCTGTTTCCACGAGTTCTCGAGGAATGCGGCCTCCTTCATCCGTTCCACCACGAAGACGGGGATGTAGACCGCAACCTTGAACTGATCATGGGCCGGTGGCGGAGAGCCATGCATGGGAACGTAGAGCACGATCAGCACGCATGCGAGAAGCAGTCGAACGCGGAGCGACATCTTGAGTCCTCCTGGCGAGGCGCCGAAAGGATCGCCCATTCCATCTGCAATGTGAGGGCACCTCTTCAGGCGAAGCCAGTATAGGCGCACGATTGCCCGGGGTGAAACGTTTGTGCAGAAACCCGGCGTTGGCGGCGAGTGTCGTGAATGATCGCGGGCCGGGATGAAGAGAGGAGACGCGCAGCAAAAAAGCCCAGCCAAGGGCCGGGCTTTCGTGTGGAGTGGAAGAAGTTCCGGTCAGGGTGTAACCGACTGGATGGCATGGTTGCCGTGCGGGATGCAGGCGATAGCTGTTGGTTTGGGTCCGGTGGGGTACGGCGTGGCTTGTGCCGGACTCAGGCTGCCGGCATTGGGATTGATACGAAAGCCGGAAATGGAATCGCCCAGGAAATTGGCGGTGTAGACATAGCGGCCGAGGGCCGGATCGACCACGATCGAAACCGGGTTGGTATCGGTCGCGTTGATCGAGTTGCCGGTGACGTTGACGGCGGCGGAGGGCGTGCCGGTGGCCAGGTCGATCAAATAGGAGGAGACGGAGGAGTCGAGGGAATTGGCGACATAGAGGAACTTCCCGCGCGGATCGACAGTGACGGCCGCGGGCTCGGCGCCGGTTTTGAACGGTCCGTTGATGAGGAAGTTCAGCGCGCCAGTGGACTGGACGCCATAGCCGACGAGTTGATTGGATGCGTAATCGGTCACGTAGATGAAGCGGCTGGTGGGATCGGCGGCCACGGCGGTGGGTTTGACTCCCGCCTTGTAGGGGCTGCCCTGGGCCGGGGTCAGCGCCCCGCCGGAGCCCACCGAGAAGCCGAAAATCCACCCCGGATTGGCGGTGCTGGTGGTGGTGCCCCCGGGGTTGTAAGCCGACTGGTCGTAGACGGTGACATACACAGCGCTGTTGTTGGCCAAGGCCGCGACGCCGGTGGGAACCAGATTATCGGTGGGGAATCCGGGGACTGTCAGAGGTTCCTGGGTAGCTGCGGAGCCGATGGCGCCCGAGGACAGCGTATAGACCGTGAGGGTGGCAGACGTGGTGCCGGAAACAACAAACAAGTAGGTCCCCGCGGCGTTCACGGCGAGGTGGGAGGGAGGATCGGCGAGGGTGACGGAATCTTTCTTGGTCACACTGCCGTCGTTGGCGATGGAGAAGTGCACGACCGAGTTGTTTCCCTGATTTGCGACGTAGAGGTTGGCGTAGTCGCCCGAGGTCGCGAGGGCGACGGGAGATGGTCCGCCTGAATCGACAGGCTTGTTGATGTCGGTGTTGGCGGCGAATCGCAGAGCGCCGGACTGGGAGTCGGCTGCGAGCACCATGATTCCCCCGTTACTGCTGGAGGCTGTAGTAAAGTCGCCGGCCAGGTAGACAAAATCGATGGTCACCAACTGGCAGGCGGATAAAAGGGTGGCCACTAGAAGGCCGATCATCGAGACCAGGAAAAGCTGGCTCAAGCGGCCCCAGCGACGAAGACCTGTCGCCGGGGGCCCCGATACTTTGCTGAACTTCATGCGCTTCCTTCGTCGTGGGCCATCAAGT
>DASXGD010000111.1:0-6538 GCA_036489245.1 Occallatibacter sp.
ATATGCTGTTCGGATGGCGGTCATTGAATCCTTGCAGAAGCGCCACCGCAGCGGCATCATTTCCCTGGTCATGATCGGCCTCGGCAGCCAGAAAATCCGCATAGTCGGCCAGAACTTCACTGTTCTGGCGCACCAGGCGCAAATTGGCTGCCGCGTCGGAATAGCGCTTATCGAGCAGGTAGGCGTGCCCAAGCGACAGATATGCCGCCGCCGCCGCATCGCCGGTATGCCGGTGCGCATAAGCCGTCACGCCCTCGTAAGCAGCGGGGGTGCGCAACGTGGTCAGCTGCTGTGCCATCGGGCGCAATTCGGTGGATGCCACAAACGCCTGTTTGATCCGGGCGGTGCGCGCCATCCGCTGCGCCTTGGTCCCCCGCCGGCGCGCGTTCCGGCGCGACGCAGCTGCGTGCCCGGCCGCGCTTGACCTGGTCGAATGCGTCTTGGAGGAAGTGCCCTTCTTACTATGAGTTCCGGACGATTTCGTGGAAGGTGCTGCGGGATCGCCCGTCCCCTGCCCGGACGTGGGACCGACGGAGATCAGCACCACCAAAAGAGCAGCCATTCCCCGGGAAGCAATCCGGGCCGCTCCTTTCGGAGTGTCGAAAAACTTCATGCTTCCACTGTAAGCGGATTTTCGATGGAGGGACAGTGATGTACCTCTCTCGTTATGTGCGAACTCTACGACTTCTGTGCGATAGACTGTTTGGCGCGGCGCAAGGGTAGCCGAAGTTTGGCCCCCTGGCGGGCCCTCCGGTACACTGATCTTCGAGGCCGGTACCCAAATCCATTTGAGTTCCCAAGGAATTCCGCAACCAACTCCCATGGCGACCATCCAATCGATTGCAGGAGAAAACGAGCAGCACCCCGACGTAGCCCTGGTCGAGCGGGTACGCCAAGGTGATGTTTCGGCATTCGATACGCTGGTCCGCAAGTACGAGCGGCAGGTTTTCAGGATTGCGCAGCACATTACGCAAAACCGCGAAGATGCCGAGGACGTTATGCAGGACGCGTTCCTGAAGGCGTACGAAAAGCTCGATCAGTTTCAGGGGAACTCGAAATTTTACACATGGTTGGTCCGGATCGCAGTCAACGAGAGCCTGATGCGCCTGAGACGGCGGCGCACCGGCAAAATGGTTTCGATCGACGAGGACGTCGAGACCGAGGAGGGCAGCGTTCCCCGCGATTTGGCCGACTGGGCGCCCGATCCGGAGCAGAACTACACGCAATCGGAACTGGCCGAGATTCTGCGCAAGACCATCCAGGGGCTCCCTCCAGGATTTCGAGTGGTGTTTGCCCTGCGCGATGTAGAAGGACTCTCCACCGAAGAAACGGCGGAAACGCTCGGCCTGAGTATTCCTGCCGTAAAGTCGCGCTTGTTGCGCGCACGGCTGCAACTTCGCGAGCGCCTGAGTCGCTACTTCAAACGGAAAAGCGGGTCTGCGGCTATGGGACCTGCGCCAATGGGTATTGACAAGTGACCTGCACCGAGTTCCTCTCCATGCTCGACGACCTGATCGATGACGCGGTCACCACCGAGATGCGCGCCGACCTTCAGGAACACCTGCGCGGCTGCGATCACTGCGAGGTCACGCTCAGCACCACCCGCAAAACCATCCAGATCTATCGTTCTCACGAGATCTACGAGATGCCTTCCGGGCTCCGTGAGCGGTTGCACACCGCCATCATGGCGCGGTGCAAAAAAGGCTGCTAACATCGGCGCCGCGATGGCCTCCAACCTTTTTTTTGGTCTGGTTGCCCTGGCTGCTGCTGTCTCCGCTCTCAACGCTCAACCTGAGTCGGGAAGCCACCTGGCGATCCGCCTTTCGGATCCGCCGGCGATTTCTACTTCCCTTTCTTCGCTCGCAGTCGAATCTACAGTTACCATTCGCACCGCTCACGACTCCGCTCCCGAACTTGCCACCAAAGCCCAACTCGAGCGGCTCATCGCCGCTCACGATCTCAGCCAGTGGACCTTCACGCACGAGATCGTGATCGACGAGAAATCAATCCCTCACAGCCACCCGGTTCTGACCCTGCACACGCGCCACCTCAAGCAGGATGACGAACTTCTCTCCACCTATCTGCACGAGCAATTGCACTGGTTTCTGACCCGACATCCAGCCGAAACCAGAGCCGCCGAGCAGGATCTGACGAAGCTCTATCCCAAGGTCCCGGTCGGCTATCCGGGAGGCGCCAATGACACCGAGTCAACCTATCTTCATCTGCTGGTCTGCCAGTTGGAGCAGCAGGCCGACCGTGCCGTCTTAGGTGAGCGGCGCACCGGAGAAGTGATGCAGTTCTGGGCTGGCGATCACTATCGCTGGGTCTACCGTACGGTCTTGCAGGACGAGGCAAAGATCGAAGACATCCTGAAACGCAATCACCTCGACACTCCCGACGCACGGCGTCCTGATCAAACGCAATAGCACTCCCCGAGTCCGTTTTGAACGCTGTCGAAGATCGCTGCCGAAATCCCTACTTCGGTCCCGCCCCACCTGCTGATCCTTCACTCCATGTCTCTACCGGACCCAGCTTTAGATCCTTCAAACCCGTCTCGATCTTGCTCTTGTCGCCCACCGCGATAACGAGAAGATTCTCCGGATGCACATACTTCGCAGCCGCGGCCCGCGCGTCCGCCGATGTCACCGCCTCAATCTGCCCGGGCAGCCTGGTGTAGTAATCGAGCGGCAACCCGAACGACCACAGGTTCCCCAATTGACCGTTCACGTCGCGCGCGCTTTCGAAATTTCCGGGAAGCGAGCGGATGATGAAATCCTTTGCCATGCGCAATTCGGCGTCGGTGAGAGGGCGCGTGTGGATCCCGTCGAGTTCCCTGAATAGTTGTTCGACTGCAGGTGCCGTTACGTCCTGGCGCACCTGTGCTCCAGCAATGAACGGGCCTGTTCCTCGGTAGAACCGATAGAGGGAAAACGCACCGTACGTGTATCCATGCTCTTCCCTCAGATTCATGTTGATGCGCGAGGAAAACAACCCGCCAAGCATCGTGTTCATCACCGATACGGCCGGGTAATCGGGCGATTTTCGATCCACGCCGACCCCGAAAGTCAGCACCGCGGTCTGCGGAGACCCTGGTTTATCGACAAGAAGGATTTTGCGTGACGGGGCCGCCGGGGGCGGTGGAACGGTAGCCTGCGCCGCATGCGAAGACCAGGTTCCAAATGCTTGCTCAGCCAGCTTGCGGGCCTCGGCTGGTGTGACGTCACCCGTAAACTCAAGAAGGCCGTTCTGCGGCCCATAGTGGCCGGAGTGGAAGGTCGCCACGTCTTCCCGCGTAATCGCATGCAATGATCCTGCGGTGCCCAGGGCGTCGAATCCGTATGGGCTCTGGCTACCGAACAAATTCAGTGCGCCGGCACGCATCCCCAGTTGCATAGGATTATCCTGCTGCTGGACGAGTGCGGTGAGACGGTTGGCGCGGATCCGCTCCAGGTCGGCGGCGGGAAAGGTCGGATGTTCCGCGGAATCGGCAACCAGTTCCAGGCCCCGCCCGATATTCCACGACAGCAGCGAGATGCCCAGCCGCGCAGTGTCGGAATCGCTTCTCGATTCCAGATCGCTGCCCAGAATGGACGCCGCATTGGCTATCTCTTCCGCCGACCGCTTCGATGTCCCTTCCGTCAGAAGCGCCGCCGTCATTCCCGCCAGTCCGGGACGGTCTGCCGGATTGCTCGCACTTCCCGCCAGTATCTCCAGTTGGGCGCTCACGATTGGCAGTTCGTGCCGCTCCACAACATAGACTGTCAAGCCATTTGGCAGCGTGAACAGGGTCGGTTTAGGCAACACCAGGGCTCGCTGCGGACCCGGCTTGGGCGGAGTCGCTCGCCACGCCTGCGCGGCCTCGAACTCCTGCGCGTGCTGGGGGGTGATCTTTACATTCGCGTCTGTATCCTCTGGGCTGCGCGGCACGTCGTCCAACACCTTTTTGCCCGGAATCCCGTAAATCACCACACGCTGATTTTTGCCCAGGGTCAACTGTGCAAATTTCTGCACACTGCCGGACGTGGCAGCATCGTAGCGAGCAAGATCCTTGGGCAGATATCCTGGATCGCCCGTGTACTGGTTGTAGTAATTCAGCTGGTCGGCCACTCCGCCAAAGCCGCCCAGGCGTTCCAAACCCGAAATCAACCCAGTCTCCACCTTGTTGCGCGACCACTCCACCTCTTCCGCCTTGGGGCCGCCGGCGGCAAACGCGTCGATGATCTTCTCCGCTTCCGCCTCCAGCTTCTCGGGTGTCACATTCGGCTTGGCGATCAGCTCACAGACAAACGTTGACACCAATGCCTCCGAATCCTGATAGCAATTCACGGACTGCGCGATCTGCTGCTTGTAGACCAGTTCGCGGTACATGCGGCTCGACTTGCCAAGGCCGAGAATCCGCGCGGCAAGATCGGCATCTGCATCGCCGGGCGTGAAAGCAGACGGCGAAAGCCAGGCCAGAATCACCTTCGGCAGTTGCACCGTATCGGTCACCACGGTCCGCCGCTCGGCGGTGATCGGTGGCGTCGCTACCGGCGACAGCGGCACCGGCGGGCCGGCCGGAATCGGGCCAAAATACTTTTCCAGAAGCTCTTTGATCGCTGCGGGATCGTAGTCACCAGCAATCGCGATGGTCGCATTGTTGGGCGCATAGTATTGGGTAAAGAATTCGCGGACATCGTTGAGACGCGCTGCCTCCACGTCGGCGTGGGAACCAATTACGTCCGCGTAGTAGGGATGCGCCTTGGGGAAAAGCTGATGGTAGACCTCTTCGTCGACAATTCCGTAAGGCCTTCCCTCCCCCTGCCGCTTTTCATTCCGCACCACGTCGCGCTGGTTGGTCAACTTGGCGCGGTCCAGCGTGTCGAGCAAAAAACCCATCCGGTCGCTTTCCAGCCACAAAGCCAGCTCCAGCTGATTCGCCGGAACGGTTTCGAAATAGTTCGTGCGGTCAAAGGATGTGGTGCCATTGATGTCCGTCGCGCCTGCCGATTCGAGATATTTGAAATGCGCCTTTTCGCCCACATGTTTCGAGCCTTCAAACATCATGTGCTCGAACAGGTGTGCGAACCCGGTCTTTCCCGCTCGCTCTTTGACCGGGCCGACGTGGTACCAGATGTCCACGGCGACGATGGGCAGCTTGTGATCCTCGTGCAGCAGGACCTCGAGCCCATTGGCGAGTTTGTAGCGCTCATACTTGATTTCCGGAGCACGCGTCGCAGCCTTCCCCTCGCTCTGCGCCGGTGGGAGAGCGGCTGCGGCAATCGCGTGGGAAAAGGCGGCGGCAAACAGGAAGGCGCAAACGGTGCGTTTCATCGATCGTTCTCCTTTGGAGTTCGGGAGGCATCCGGTCATCGCGCTGCACAGCGAAACGTCTAAAGACGCAGAGGGAAGATGCGCACCCAAGAATAGCTCAATTCCCCGCTCGCATCCAGAAACTTCCCGGCACGCCCGGGGTTCAGATTAGCAAGCCTCCCTGCGCGCCCGGTCGGCGGGCGCTCCCCAATGCGGCTGCGACCGAATCGGAGAAAAAAACGTGAGTTCCACGAATCGACCGGCGGTTTTTGAACGATCACTCGCTGCAATCGCGTGCTTCAGCCTGCTGAATCCAGCAGCGCCGGCGGCTGCCGCCGCCCCGGATCGTGTGCCGGCCCAAGCCCCCGCTGCGGCGCGGCCCGCGTATCACCCAAGCCAGATCCAGGGCGACGAGCGAATTCTCCACGCGCTGAACAGGTTCACGTTCGGTCCGCGTCCCGGCGACCTGGAAGCCGT
Source organism: Occallatibacter sp. (assembly GCA_036489245.1). Classification (GTDB taxonomy): domain Bacteria; phylum Acidobacteriota; class Terriglobia; order Terriglobales; family Acidobacteriaceae; genus Telmatobacter. The sequence continues at coordinate 5,770 of DASXGD010000111.1, forward strand.
TCGCACCCTGGGTCTCGACCGTTGGTTCGATCAACAGCTCCATCCCGCAGCGATCGACCAGTCGGAATTGAATGCGCGCCTCGCCCAATACCCAGCCATGCAGTTGAGCACTGAGGAGCTGCTCTACCGCATGCCCAGCAATGCGGTCATCCGCCAGGCGATCGCCGGCAAAGTCCCCATCCCTGAACAAGGCGCGCTGCACGCCGTCTACGAAAACCAGATGTTCCGCGTAGCGGAGAAAAAGCAGGAAAAGCAGAACGAGGCGCCCGCGGCCAAAAGCGCTCAAGCCTCCGTGCCCGCGATGGATGCGAATACAGCTATGACATCCAACGACGCGGCCGCGAAGTTACTCGACTCGCTCGACGCGAATGCGGAAGACGCCCGGCCTGCAAATGCGATGGCGGCCGCTCCGGCGGCACCGGAAGTGGATCCCACCCGAATCTCCGCAGTTCTGGCGCTTCCCCCGCAACAACGCATTACACGCCTCAGCGAAATGCAGCCTGCGGAGTTCGATGACTTCTTCAAGTCGCTCCGCGGCCCGCAGCGCGCGGCACTCGTCGCCGGTATGAGTCCCGAGATGAAGGAGACCGTCGGCGCCCTCGAGAACCCGCAGCGCACCGTCGCCGAAGAGCTCATCGCTCAGCGCCTCACGCGCGACATTTATTCGAATGCTCAGCTTCAGGAAGTGATGACCGATTTCTGGTTCAATCACTTCAACGTGTACCTGCGCAAGAACGAAGCCATGCCCTATTACCTTGCCGGCTATGAG
>DASXGD010000190.1:0-9086 GCA_036489245.1 Occallatibacter sp.
GGCCAGATCGAAGCCAATGCAAGCCAAATGCGGGTTCTTGAGCGCGACCTGCACCATCAGGTCACCCTGCGCTGTTCCGCAATCAGCCACAGTTTTGTAATCAGCCCAGGGGAATTGCCTCGCGATGGCGAGATTGGCCCCTCGGCTTAAGCCGGTCATGGCGCGCAAAAAAGCCTTAAGTCGGGCGGGATCGGCAAAAATCGCCGAAAAGAGGTCCGATTCGCCCGGCATCTCGCTTTGCCGTTCCCCCGTCCGTAGTGCGAGGGTGAGGCGACCCCAGTGCCCGTACAGGCGTTGGTTTGCCATCTCGAGAATGCCGCCGATATAGAAAGGCTTGCGCTTGTCCAAATACAGGTCCGTCGCCGGCGTGTTGCGATAGTGGCCATCCTCGCGCTGCAGGAATCCCAGCGCGACCAGCGCGTCGAGAAAGTCTCGGGAGGAACGCGGATGAAGGCCCAGACGCCCGGCGAGTGCATGCCCTTCTTCGGGCCCGCGAGCGAGTTCGGTAAATACCTCCATCTCCACGGCACTGAGCAGAGTCTTTGAAGCCCAGAAGGCCAGGCCGGTTTGCAGGATGTGATCGGGAGTCGGTGCGGAGGGAGGGGTAGACCCAGGTGCGGGCGAGTTTGCCGCCATATTCAAATTGTCCTTTCGGGCTAGACGCGATCGAAAATCTTCGGGTGGAGAATCGACCTGCCCCGGGGAATAAACCGCGCCTGTGAGTGATCTGAGGTTGCGCTTGGAGTCTACCGTATCGAGGCGCGTGTCCGGCATCCCACCTTCATTGCGGCGAGCCCTGTTTCGCCGCCCGCATCTTCCCCCCCGGCAGCAGCTGAAATACGCGCCCCCGCCACAGAATCCTGCTTGACAGGTAGCTCGCCGCCCAGAAACCAAATCCCATCAGGTCGCGGATCGGATACAGCACCAGCAGGCCGAACCAGCTCCGGTCGCCCACCACCCAGTCCCCCACGGCAACCGAGAGCGCCAGCCGCGAAGCGACAGCCCAGGCCAACAGTCCTACGCCCAGCGCGACCTGATGGGTCGCAATTCCCGCCCCCAGCCCCAGCAGCCCGAAGGGCATGCTGAACGTGAGCGCCGTGCCGAAGTGCCCCTTGGGCCTTGAGAACCGCGTTGATTTCATCCAGCGCACCTGGTGCTTGAGCGAATGCACCAGGCTCGCGTTGATCACCATGTGGTCGATCGAGTGATGGCTCAGAACCACCGTCTGCCCGAGCTTGAATGTCTCGTTCCCCAGCACAAAATCGTCGGCGCAGTAGTCCGCGGTTACGCGAAAGCCGCCCATGCGCCGGATCGTTTCCCTCCGGAACGCCATGGTTGGCCCCAGCGTGAACTGCATGCCTTCCATCATGCGTGCGACCAGCACCCCGGCGGTCATCTCCACGCTCATGCCCACGGCCTCGAGCCGCGCCCACAGCCCGCCTTCTGCCGCCACCCCGCGATACAGACACGTGATCGCCCCCACGCGTTCATCCGCGAACGGCAACGCCACCGAGCGCAGATAATCCGGCGTGACGCGCACATCGCTGTCGCTGATCACCAGGATGTCGTGAGCCGCTTCGGTCTCCATCAGTTCCATGGAGCGGACCTTGGCATTGATGTAAGGAGGCTCGCCGGTCGAGAAAAATCGAGCAGCGATCTGCGGATAGCGCGCGGCCACCCGCCTCGCAGTTTCGAGGCCGGCATCGTCCGGCGTCCGCGCGCAGAAGAGAATTTCATACTCGGGATAGTCCTGCTCGAAAAATGTGGCGAGATGTTCCTCGAGCCCAGGCTCCGCCCCGTGCAACGGTTTGAGCAGGCTCAGCGCGGGCGTGAACCCGGGGGGATGATCCAGATTCGCAAAGGCCGCCCGCCGCTCCCGCAGATATCCCGGCACCGCCCACAGGACCATGCCCGTAAATACTGTGGACGTGATCAGGCCGAAGACGGCCAATGCAACGAGAGCATAAAGCATGCGGGATTTAGAATACGCGGCGAGTCTTCGAGTCAGCTATCCGCTGAAGCAAACCACGGTTGGCGTGTCTCGAAGCCGCATCGCCAAATGGATTTCCATCAAAAAATTCCGCCCTGAAGGCCGCTCGAGAAGACCACAGTAATTGTGAATTTATTCCAGGGTCCTGCGCTATCGGTGGGAATACGCGAACGACTGGAACAGGAGAGCCAGGCCGATGGCCGCAAGCGCACCATAGATGTATTTGGAAAATGCTTCGGTGGAAAGGCGCCGGTTGATGGTTCTTCCGATCAGGATTGCTGGAATCACTGCCGGCAGGCAAAGAAGGAAGTCGCGGGTGACCTCGGAGGTCCACAATCCAGCGCCGAAGTATCCACCCATTCCGAGGAGGCTGGCAGGCAGGAAATACGCCTGTAGAGTAGCGCGAAAATGCTGCGCCGTCCAACGCCGCATAGAGCCGTAAATTGCGAGCGGAGGACCGTTGATTCCGTAGGCTCCGCCAAGAACGCCGGCAAAGAAGCCGCAGACGAGCAACCAGAGCCGGCTTTCGTGATGAAGCCGGAGCCGCGCGCTGTGTACAAGACAGAAGAGAGCAAACAGCAGAATCAAGCCGCCCAAAAGGGCTTTCACCAGATGCTCCGGCCCGTGGGTGAGCAGCAGCAGCCCGAGCGGCAGACCGAACAGCGTGGCGAGAAGGAGCCAGCCGGCGCTGCGCAGATGGATATGCCGCCAGTCCTGCAAGACAACGATGGCTGCAATCGTAATCGATACCAGAACTGCCAGCGGCGCAGCCACTCGTACGGGAATCAAGAACGCCAGCAACGGGACCGCGATGAGAGCTTCGCCAAAACCGATGGCGGAGCGGATGAGTGTGGCGGCGAAGATGACGATGAGGATAAAGAGCGTGGCGGCGTGGATGGGGAACTCCGCGGCTACTGTTTTCTGGGAACGACCGGGCGGACCACCGCCGGCCGGCGCAGCGGCACGATAGCGGCAGATGTGTTTGGCGCAGCCTGCTGGAAGCGCGTGAGCATCTCCGACCGTACGTACTCCACGAAGTTCTGCATCTGCCGGTTCATCTCCTCCATCCTCTCCCGCATCTGCAGGATGATGGCGATCCCCGCTATATTCACACCCAGATCGCGCGCCAGGTTCAGAATGAACTCCAGCCGCTCCAGGTCTTCGTCGGTATACAGCCGCGTGTTGCCTTCGGTCCGCGACGGCTTCAGCAGCCCCTCACGCTCGTACAGCCGCAACGTCTGGGGATGAATCTCATACATCTCTGCCACCGACGAAATCATGTACGCGCCTTTTGATTTTCTTTTCGCTGGCATTCGATTCTCTCTCAGTCCGGGTTTTCAGTGCCCGGTCGAAGTTCCTATTTCCTTGTTCCCTGCTCTTAAAGCTTCTCGAACAACTCCACCCGAGGATCCTGGTTGTTCAGCTTGCCCAACTCGCGCATGATCTCACGGCTGCGCTCATCCTGCAGGGTGGGTATCACCACGTCCACGGTCACGATCTGGTCGCCGCGCTGCCCCGGCCGCTGCGCATTTTCCACCCCGCGCTCGCGTAGGCGCAGCTTCTGTCCGCACTGCGTCCCGGGGGGAATCTTCAATTGCGCGCGACCGTCGATGGTCGGCACATCCACTTTCGCGCCCAGCGAGGCCTCGGCAATGGTCACTGGAACTTTGATGTGAATGTCATCGCCCACCCGCGAAAACACCGGGTGCGTTCCGACGCGCACAATCAGGAACAGGTCTCCGGGCGCCCCGCCATTCGCACCCGCATTGCCCTTGCCCTGCAGCCGGATGCGCTGTCCGTCCCGCGTGCCCGGCTTGATCCGGAACTCCACCGTTTCGGTGTGCTCCACCAGGCCCTCGCCTTGGCAGGTGGGACATTCGTTCGATGTTCGGCCGGTTCCGTTGCATCCCGGGCAGGAGATGTTGAACTTCATCCGCCCGCCCATCTGCGTCACCTGGCCCGTGCCGTTGCACTCCGGACACTGCATCGAACCGCCCGCGCCGGCCTGGCCGTGGCAGGAAGGGCAGGTGTCCATCCGGTGGATCTGCATCCGCGCCTGACCGCCCCGGATCGCCGTCCAGAAATCCACCGTAGCCTGGTACTCAAGATCGGTTCCCGGCTGCGGCCCGCGCGGTTTCTGCGGCTGTTGTTGTCCGGAAAATATCCCCGAGAAAATATCCTTGAAGCTGCCCCACGAGGACGAGCCGGCCCCTGTCTGCGTTCCTGCGCCCGGGCCGTTGAACCCGGAGAAATCGAACCCATTGAAATCGACAGGGACTCCCCTGCCGGCACCGCCCTGCTGGCGCGCGTACGCTTCCGCTTGCGCCGGGTCGATCTGGTCGGAGTAGAAGCCCAGCTGGTCATACACCTTGCGCTTCTTCTCATCGCTCAGAATATCGTTGGCTTCCGAGATCTCCTTGAACTTCTCCTCGGCCTTCTTATCGCCCGGATTCACGTCGGGGTGATACTTGCGCGCCAGCTTCCGGAAGGCCTTGCGGATCTCCTCCGGCGTGGCTGTCTTCTTCACACCCAGCGTCGCGTAATAATCCTTGTTTGTCGTTGTGGCCATTGATTTTTTCTTATCTCATTTTCAGCTTGCTCACCGTTCTTCGCCAATCGTGCAACTGAACGGCCACGGCGATCGCGGTTGGAACAGGGCGGATCCATCGCGTTGCTGTTGCATCCGGTTCGCGAGGGACCCACAAAACAGCCGGGGTGAACAACGCATGCGCCGCCCACCCCAACTTATCCATCCGATTCCGCCGAAGGTGGAGTATGCCTGGACGGCCAGTCCTACTTCTTGTCTTCCACGTCCACGTACTCGGCGTCGATTACGCCTTCGTCCTTCTTCTGTTCGGCGTGCGCGCCGGCACTTGCCCCATCCGCAGCCGCGCCGGCCGCAGGCCCAGCCTGCGCCGCGTTGGCCTTGTACAGCGCCTCGGCGAGCTTGTGGCTGGCCTTGGTCAGCTTCTCGTGCGCCGCCTTCATCGCGCTCACGTTCGGCGTGCCTGCCAGCGTACTCTTGGCTTCGGCCAGTGCGGACTCCACTTCGGTCTTATCGGCCGCCTGCACCTTTTCGCCGCTGTCTTTCAACATTTTTTCGATGTTGTACACCAGCGAATCCAGCCCGTTGCGTGTCTCGATCTCCTCGCGCTTCTCCTTGTCCTCGGTGGCATGAGCTTCGGCTTCCTTGGCCATTTTCTCGACTTCGTCCTTGCTCAGCCCCGAGCTGGACGTGATCTGGATGCGCGTGTCCTTGCCCGTCGCCATATCTTTCGCCGTCACGTTCAGAATGCCGTTGGCGTCGATGTCGAATGTGACTTCGATCTGGGGCACGCCCCGCGGCGCCGGAGGAATCCCCGCCAGCTTGAACTTGCCCAGGGTGCGGTTCTGTCCCGCCATGGGCCGTTCGCCCTGCAGCACGTGCACCTCAACCTCGGTCTGCGAATCGGCGGCCGTCGAAAACGTCTCCGTCTTCTTGGTCGGAATCGTCGTGTTGCGCGGAATCATCGGCGTCGCTACCCCGCCCAGCGTCTCGATGGCCAGCGTCAAGGGCGTCACGTCGAGCAGCAGCAGGTCTTTGACCTCGCCGGCCAGCACGCCCGCCTGCACCGCCGCTCCGATCGCCACCACCTCGTCGGGATTCACACCGCGATGGGGTTCCTTGCCGAACAGGTTCTTCACCAGTTCCTGGATCTTCGGCATGCGGGTCTGTCCGCCTACCAGTACCACTTCGTCGATGTCGCTGGCCTTCACCTGCGCGTCGGCCATGGCCTTCTTGCAGGGCTCCACCGAGCGCTCGATCAGGTCGCCCACCAGCTGCTCCAGCTTGGCCCGGGTCAGCTTGCGCACCAGGTGCTTCGGGCCGGTGGCGTCGGCCGTAACAAACGGCAGGTTGATTTCGGTCTCTACCGTGGTCGAAAGCTCGATCTTGGCCTTTTCCGCCGCGTCCTTTAGCCGCTGCAGGGCCATTTCGTTGCCCTTCGACCCCAGATCCAGCCCTTCTTCCTGCTTGAACTCGGCAATGAGCCATTCCACGATCCGCTGGTCGAGGTTGTCGCCGCCCAGGTGCGTATCGCCGTTGGTCGACTTTACCTCGATCACGCCCTCGCCGACCTCGAGAATGGAAATATCGAACGTGCCGCCGCCGAAGTCGTACACGGCAATGGTTTCGTCCTTCTTCTTGTCCAGTCCGTACGCCAGGGCCGCCGCAGTCGGTTCGTTCACAATGCGCTTCACATCCAGGCCGGCAATCTTGCCCGCATCCTTGGTCGCCTGGCGCTGGGCGTCGTTGAAGTAGGCGGGCACGGTGATCACAGCCTCGGTGACCGTTTCGCCCAGGTAGGCTTCCGCACTCTTCTTCAGCTTCTGCAGAATCATGGCTGAAATCTCGGGCGGGGTGTATTCCTTGCCCTGGGCCACAACCGCTACGTGGTCCCCCTGCCGGATCACCTTGTAGGGCACCATCTTCATTTCGTCGTTGACTTCGTCAAAGCGGCGGCCCATAAACCGCTTGATCGAAAAAATCGTGTTCTCCGGGTTGGTAATGGCCTGGCGCTTCGCAACCTGGCCCACCAGCCTCTCGCCGCTCTTCGAAAACCCCACAACCGACGGAGTCGTCCGCGCACCCTCTTCATTTGCAATCACTTTGGGCTCCCCGCCCTCCATCACTGCCACCACCGAATTGGTAGTACCGAGGTCGATACCAATAATCTTTGCCATGCTTTGGCTCCTGAAATCCTGAAAAGATGCTAACGAAATATAAGATGCATGATTGAGTGAATTAGTGTCAACTTTTCTTGATCGTCCAAGAATAAAACTTTACCTCCGCTGCCGCGTTTCTTCTACCCCAAAACCGCCTCCCTTCTCCCGTATCGAGATGTGAAAAAAGGCATTGCTTGTAAACCCGGACTGTTTTAGTCTTATATCCAGATGACGAATCTGTCATTTCCCCAACGGAGGGCCCACGGTCTTGTCGACGAATTGCAATTTATCCGTCATCCGGCCTAGATTCTGGCATTTTGTCTTGCTCCTGCTCTGCTTCGCACCCCCTGGAAAAGCCCAGGACAAACCTTATTTCGTGACCTATTCCCACGATCTGGAAGAGCCCGGAGAACTGGAGATAGAAACCAAGACAGCCCTCGCCAACCCCGACGGCGGCAACGGCTATTCGGCTACGGCGTTTGAGCTGGAGTACGGGGTTCGCGCCTGGTGGACCGCCGAGCTTTACCTCGATGGGCAGACGACGGCCAGCGATTCCACCCTATTTACCGGCTATCGAATCGAGAACCGGTTTCGCCCCCTGATGCGGGAACACTGGATCAATCCCGTCCTCTATGTGGAGTGGGAGGACACCTCGGGCGCCGACAAGACCATGCTTGAAGTGGTCGGGCACGACGGTCAGGCGGATCTCAGCGACCCCAACGACATCGCCCGTCAAGAACGCAAGCACGAAGGCGAATTGAAGCTGATCCTCTCTTCGAACCTCAAGAGCTGGAATATCTCGGAGAATTTCATCGCGGAAAAGAATCTCGGACATGCGCCCTGGGAGTTCGGCTATGCGGTCGGAATCGCACGTCCGTTGCGTAGTGCAGCCGCCAGTCGCGAGTGCACGTTTTGCGCCGACAAAATCATGCTGGGCGCTGAAGCCTACGGCGGCCTCGGAGATACCTGGAGCTTGACCCTGAGTGACACCTCGCAATATCTGGCGCCCCTGATCGGTTGGCAACTGCCCAGGGACATGCGCCTGACCTTCTCCCCAGGCTGGGGAATAACGAAAAGCAGCCTCGATCGCGTTTACCGCGTAGGTTTTGCAATGAGCTTCGGACAGATCGGAAACTGGTTTCGTGACCAGCCTTCACACATGGGGGACGTGCATTGAAAAAGGGTCCCGCAACTCTAACAAACGCCTGGGTTTTTACCATAACGATTCTGGTGGTTACCGTGAGTTCAGGTGCCTTGGCCGGCGCCCTATCCGGATCGCTTTGGGATCATGTCCCGCCCCGAAACCATGTCAGAACCAATCCGCTTGCCAACCGGCCCGATTCGGTCTCGGCCGGCGCTATTCTGTACCGGGATCACTGCCAGTCGTGCCACAGGCCGGACGCCCAGGGTGACGGGAACAAGAGGCCTGCCCTGCGCAGCGAGCACATCCGCACCGCTAGTGACGGCGATATCGAATGGTTTCTCCGCCAGGGCGATCTCCGGCATGGCATGCCCTCCTGGTCCGGCTTGCCCGAGGCCCAGCGCTGGCAGATTGTCTCCTACCTGAAATCTCTTCAGTAGCGCCCGGGCCGCCGCAACACTCCGTGCCCCATCCCTTCCGCTTTTTTCTGCGGAAAGGGTGGGAGACCCCCTCAGACCGCGGCCCGGACCTGCGTCATCCGTCACAACCGGCAACCGCCCGGGTGGTTTAACCTCACAGGTTCCACCCGGCCATGCCCACCGCGATCCTCGAACCCGCCACCCCCGCCGAGGCCCGTTCATATACCGCCCCAGCCCACCAGCGCTATCCCCTCACCCAGGGAGTCAATCCTTGGCTGGTCACGGTGTCGGTCATGCTCCCAACCTTCATGGAGGTGCTCGACACCGCCATCGCCTCCGTCGCCTTGCCCTACATCGCCGGGAGCCTCTCCGCCTCCAACTCCGAAGCCACCTGGGTGCTCACCAGCTATCTGGTCGCCAACGCAGTCATCCTCCCCGCCTCCAACTGGTTCGCCCGCCGCTTCGGCCGCAAGAATTTCCTGCTCAGCTGCGTCGTCATCTTCACCGTCGCCTCGTTCTTCTGCGGCGCGGCTCCCTCGCTCGCCGTCATTCTGCTCGCCCGCATCCTCCAGGGGGCCGGCGGCGGAGCACTTCAGCCCCTCTCCCAATCCATCCTCCTCGAAAGCTTTCCCGTCCACAAACGCTCCCAGGCCATGGCCGCGTACGGCCTCGGAATCGTTGTGGCCCCGGTGCTCGGCCCCACCCTCGGCGGATGGCTCACCGATACCTTCAGCTGGCGCTATGCCTTTTACATCAACATTCCGGTCGGAATCCTGGCCGTCTTCATGATCATGCGGTTTGTGCACGACCCGCCCTACATCAAAAACGCCAA
>DASXGD010000280.1:0-8192 GCA_036489245.1 Occallatibacter sp.
TCGGCCAGGGTGTTGAAGCCGGGAGTCCAGATGCTGCAGGAGAGGTCCGTTCCCGCCTGCAACGACAGCGCGGCAGAATGCGTGATGTCCGGCGTCTTCTTGTGGCCCTGGTTCACGTCCACGATCGCCCCGCAATCGGACACAACAAAACCCTTGAATCCCCACGCATCGCGGAGATGGTCTTTCAAGAGCATCTTGTTGGTGCATGCGGGCCACTCGTCGATGGAGTTGTAGGCACACATCACCGACTGCACGTGGCCTTCGGTGACGGTGGCACGGAACGCGGGAAGATAGGTTTCTTCAAGATCGCGATCGCTGGGGTCCACGTTGAAGCCGTGACGCAACTGCTCCGGTCCGCTATGCACCGCGAAGTGCTTGCTGGTGGCCACGGCGCGCAGATGTTCGAGGTCCTTGCCCTGCACGCCGGTTACGAAAGCGATTCCCAGGCGGCCGGTAAGGAACGGATCTTCGCCGTACGTCTCCTGGCCCCGCCCCCAGCGCGGGTCGCGAAAAATATTGATGTTCGGCGACCAGAAGGTGAGGCCGTAGAAGATGCGATGATTGTTCTCCCGCTGCGCCTGGTTGTACTTGGCGCGGGCCTCGTCGGAGATGACTTCGCCCATGCTCTGCACCATGGTTGGGTCCCAGGTCGCAGCCATGCCAATGGCCTGGGGGAACACCGTGGCGTAGCCGGCGCGCGCCACGCCGTGCAGAGATTCGTTCCAGGTCTGGTAGTCAGGAATGCCGAGCCGGGGAATCGACGTGGCCCAGTCTTCGAGCTGGTTGGCCTTCTCTTCCAGGCTCATGCGCCCCACCAGGTCATGGGCGCGCTCTCGGGGCGGGAGATGGGTATCCAGATAGGCGGGCTGCTGAGCGGTTGCAATCAATGCAGAGATGCAAAGAACCAGCGCCGGGAAAAAGACAAAGCGGCGAAGCGACATCGAATCGTTCCTCCAGAACTGCAGATTATGGGCGCGCAGCTACGCCGGCCGGTCTCTCCGGTTTAGGTCAGGATGCACAGGCCCACGCCGGCGCCAGCCTGATCCCCGGAAGCCAAAAGAGTGGCAATGAAACTCTACAAGGCGCGGCGCCGCGCTGGCTAGCTTTATCGGTTTACTTAGGCCGATTTCGAGATCAGAGCTCCGTTCAACCGTCGAGGTCGTCGTGCGCAGACAACTCCATCTTCTTCAGCGCGGCGATCTGTTGCTCGAACTCGGGCCGCCCGCGCAGGGATTCCAGCCGGGGATCAGCGAGCGTCTGAAAGAACCACGGGCAGTGCAGATCGGCTGCGGCCTGCAGGTCAGCGACCGCGGTCTCCACGTCGCCCAGTGCGGCGTAGGCCGCGGGCGTGAAAGATCGAAGCACGAAACGTTCGCGGGTGAGCCACTGGAGCCGCTCCAGGAGGCCATAGGCTTCATCGCGCTGGCCACCGCAGGCCAGGACATAGGCCTGAACGGCGAGTGCCATGTCGAAGTAGGGCGTGCGCCGAACCATTTCCTCTGCGTGCTTTGCCGCGCGGTCCGCGTGGTCATTAAATGCGAGAATGATCGCTCCGCACAGAAGGCTGTTCTCGTCATCCGGAAAGAGGGACAGGCACTTCTCGATCTGGGTGAGGCTCCGAGTGGACTGGCCGGCAAGATGATAGGCCCACGCGAGGATGGCATGAAGCGACGGGGCGTACGGGTCAACGAGCAGGGCGGACTGTATCCAATCCACGGCTTCGTCGAAGTGGTGACGGCTCAGGGCCAGCATCACGCGCAGCCGGGTGGTCCAGCTATCGTGGGGAAGGTGCGCGGAAGCGGAAAACATTTGGAGAGCCTGGCGAAGATCGCGGTCGACATGAAAGCTGATCCAGCCCAGGGCGGGCAGCAACGCAGGCACCTTGCCCGCGACATCGGAAATGGACTCGGCTATGTGGCGGATCTCGGAGGCGGATGCATCGGGAGACATGAATCCGTAAAACTCCTGGGTGATGCAAGCGTGGACAAGATCGACTTTAGCGGCGATCAGCGATGGATCAAGTTCAGCGGCCCGCACGAGGTGCTGCATGCCGTCCTGCATGCGATGCCGTTCGTGGGTTTGCCACTCGTAATGGCCGCGAAGAAAGATGTCATAAGCATCCCGGCGATCGGAGCCATTCGAACCGTTCGCTGCAATTGTGAATTCGCCTCCCAGTCGAAAGACAAGCCGCTGAACGAGTTCCGATTCGAGCCCCAGGAGTTGACCACGGGCGACCAGGACCTCTTCCACCCAGATCTGGGCCCCGTCCTCGACGCGGATCATCTCCGTCCGCAAACGGTAATGGGTTGGCATGGCGAACAGGATTCCGGCCAGCACCAGGTCCGCCTTCAAGGTCGCTCCTACCTGCTGGGCGGTCATGCCGCGTCCCGCCAGGGTGAAGACAGAATCGCGCGCCAGCACACTCATCCATGAAGGAGCTGAGGCGGTGAGACGGCCGGTTACTTCTTCGGCAATCGCGGGACCCAGGTGATCGGGAACATCCCGCCCCGACCCAAAGGGCACGATCGCCAGGCGAAACAGGCGGTGAGCATGCGCCCCACTGCGCTGAACCGGCCCCGCGAGCCGGTAACCGCGCTTGTAGATGGTCTGGATGCATTGGTCGGGTTCGAGCCGTGCGCGGAGCGATGACATGCAGCGGGGAACGCTGTCGGACGTGACGTGCACGTCACCCCACAAGTCATGCTTCAGCTGCGCGGAAGTGACAATCTGTCCTGCATGGGCGAGAAGCAGCCGGAGCGCGGCCAGTTCCTTGGGTGGCACATGAATCTGCGCGTCTCCGCGAAACAGTGTGCCGTCGTTGTCCAGCCTGAAACTGCCGAAGGAGAATTCAGTTTCCTTTGCGTCGGATCGCGCTTCTGAGGAGAGCTTCATCCCGGTCACACTCTCGAAGGCCGCGTCCTGGTCCTGAAGCACGTTCCCAATCTTCGGTAACGAACGCTTCAGCCCGAACTGCGGCCCACCATGATGACCTCAGAGGAAGAGGTATGCGATCCCAGCCCTCTTTGTACGCAGAGGGAGCCCAGTTGATTATCGACCCTAAATTATCCATCCGTTGTGTTAGTCAACACAACAAAACGCACCATTAGTTACCAGAGAATAATCGTGTAAGGTACTGAAGGATTCGCATGTGCGCCAGGTCACTTTTTTCGGCCATCAATACTTCGACTTGATCGCATATGTCAAACCCATCGTGAACTGGAAAGAATTCCGCTTGGTCGGAGGCGCGGAAGCAGGCGGGTTATTCAAGTAGCTATCAAGAGTCCCGACACTGAAGCTCAGGTTCTTGTATGTGGGAAAGGCGAGGGTATTGGTCTCGTTGACTGAATAAGCGCGCGGATTGTTATATGCAGGAATGTAAGCAATGCCCTGCGTATAAGTCAGAAGTTTCATGTGAAGCAAGTAGTCCAGCGAGAATGTCGATCCAATCAAATTCTCATTGGTCGCTGAAGTCCCACCAATAAACGCTTGTCTTTCGTACTGCACGGTCGCCTTCACATCCGCCATCTGTTTCTCGGTTTTAAGAAACGTCCATCCGAGCCCGCCGCCGTAGATTTGCTGCAATTGCAGATTCTGCGCAAAGTTGTGATCATACGCAACCTGCGCCAGAGCGAAGAACCGCGGAGCGAAGTACTCATCCCGTTCAGCCTCGGCGTGGAAGATGGCAGACTTGGTGATGGTGGCCGGCACCAGGACGTCGCCCAAAAGATACGCAGGCTGAGTGATTTTACCGTAAGATCCAGTGAAACCCACCGAGGTGCGGTTGCGCGGATCGAGCCAGTCCACCGTGGGCACGACGCGCAGCAATCCCACCGCGCCCGAAAAGGTGTACTGGTTCTGGGTGGCCGCGACCAGCGTAGCTCCCGCGGTTGCGGCCCCGTTCCACCCCGCGGCCAGGCTCGGATGATGATAGACCTCCTTATCGAGCGTCGGCTGATCCACGACGTATGCCGCGTTCTTTGCCGCCACCGGCGATGGAGTTGGTCCTGACTCCGGGTGTACCGTGACTGCCTGGTCGGCGAAATCGATTTTGCCGATCGGGATCTGGGGCACATGCTTTTTCCCGCGCTGCTTGACCGAACTGTCGAGCACGGCGAAATTTCCCGCAGTGTGCAGTTCCTTTACGTTCTCCCACGCCACGGAGATGTCACCCAGCGGGTCGCTGTGGAAGTTGACCTTGCCTCCCACAGCGCTGACAAATTTTCCGTGCAGCGTGTCTCCGTTCTTGAGGACCAGCACATCCGGGTCGGCTGCAGGCTTGGTTTGGGCGACGCACGTCAAGGTCACAGTCAGTACAACCGCAAGCAGAAGGTGCATGCGTGAAGACAAAAAACGGAAGGGAGCTTGTTCTGCAAACAGGAACATGGGGGAAACTGCCTTTCGTCACGGAATATAGGCTGAAGGGCCCAAATCAATATGTTTTGAACTGCTGTGATCCCTGCGTTCGATGCAGACTGGGAGGGGATTGGTTGCAGTGCTTGTGACGCGCCAGGCGACGTGTCTGTGCCTGGCTGGCTAATACCGATTGCCATAATTGTATCGGAACGAAACACGAAGCTGTTCAGAACAGAACCAGCGGTCGATTTCAAAGATTCTTCCGAATTGCGGCAGCACAGCGATGCCAGCCTGATGGCAGGAGCCTGATCATGGCGAACACACTTACATATGCCCAATGGTCTCTTGAACCATACTGCATTGGCATGAAGCTGCGCGCGCTGCGCACCCAGAAGAAGCTGACGCTCTCCCGTCTCGCAGCCGAGACCGGTCTGTCGACCGCGCTGCTCTCGAAACTCGAGACCGACCGTATGATTCCCACCCTGCCCACACTGGCCACGATCTGCCGTGTCTATGGGGTGGGCATGAGCCACTTCTTTTGCGAGCCCGAGAAGCATACACTCTCGATCACCCGCAAAGCCCACCTGCAGGTTACCGGCCGCGGCGCGGATTCGGTGGGTTCCATTCCTCTGCACACGCCGAAAAGCTCTTCGGGGTTGATGGCAGAGATGGTGGAGATACCCGCCGGTGGCACCGATGCGCTTTCCGATGCGTATCACCGTGAGACCAGCGGCCTGGTTTACGTGATCGAGGGAAGCCTGCACCTGGATGCCGGCGGCCTGCACGAGGTGCTGGAAGCCGGCGATTGTGTATTTATCGAAAGCACGATGCCGCTGGTATGGAGTGCGGGCGCCAGGCAGCGATGCCGGGTCCTCGCGGTCAGGCCCGTGAAGAATGGCAGGTAAACGGGTGCGGCCCTGAAATTATCGTAGCGAATAAGGTGCCTGTACATTGCCGGTTGGGGCCTCAGTCTGTACGATGGGTTGGGTCATCGCTGTCTCAAAACCCAATGGTGCCTCCCCCCTTTTGGGACTCCGGCTTCGGGGCGGAATGATCGAAGGGACAGGGACGCGTCATTCAGCTTTGAAGTACGTTCGAGATCGAGGAACCCTACACGATGCGACCGAACCTGAACCTGATGAAAGCCACCCTGACGGGTGCGCTCGGCGGACTCCTTTTCGGCTTCGATACCGTAGTGATTGCCGGCGCCATCGATGCCCTGGAAAAGCTGTATCATCTGAGTCCCCAGGAGAAAGGATTCACCGTCGCCATCGGCCTGGTTGGCACCGTGATCGGCGCGCTCGGCGCGGGTCAGATCGGGCAGAGGCTGGGCAGCCGGGAAACCCTGCGCATTACGGCCATTCTGTATGTGGTTTCGGCCTTAGGCTGCGGGCTGGCCTGGAACTGGCCGATATTCCTCATCTTTCGTTTGATCGGCGGGCTGGGCATCGGCGCTTCGTCCGTGCTCGGCCCCGTCTACATCGCTGAGCTCGCCCCGGCCAAGTGGCGCGGACGCCTCGTCGCCACCTTCCAGTTCAACGTCGTGTTCGGCATCATGCTGGCCTACATCTCCAACTACATCATCCGCACACTGCACCTGGGCGCGGTCGAGTGGCGCTGGCAGGTGGGTATTGCCGCGGCTCCCGCAATCCTCTTTCTGATCATGTTGTTCGGCATCCCGCGCAGTCCGCGGTGGTCCGCCTCGAGGAACCGCATCGACGAAGCCCTCGCCGTGCTGAAGATGATGGGCGATCCTGATCCCGAGGCCGAACTGGCCGATATTCGCGCCGCACTCCAGCAGGAGCACGCCACCGCCCATGAGCGCGTATTCCAGTGGAAATACCGCTATCCGCTCTTCCTCGCCATCTCCATCGGCGCATTCAACCAATTGGCCGGCATCAATGCCATTCTCTACTACATCAACGATATCTTCGGATCGGCCGGATTCAGCCAGATCTCCGCCGACCAGCAGGCCATCGTCATTGGAGCCACCAACCTGGTCTTCTGCGTGATCGGCATGTCGCTGATCGACAAACTGGGCCGCAAGACGCTGCTGCTCATCGGAGCGGCTGGCACGGCTGCCTGCCTGGGCGGAGTGGCCTGGCTCTTCAACACCAACCCTCACTCCTCGGCGTTGCTCGGACTGCTCGTTACCTATATTGCGTTTTTCTCGGTTTCGCAGGGCGCGGTCATCTGGGTCTATATCGGCGAGGTATTCCCGACATCCGTGCGGTCCAAAGGGCAGGGCGTGGGCAGCGCCAGCCACTGGTTCATGAACACGGTGATTCAGTTCGTGTTCCCGGTGGTGGTTCACTCCATGAGCCAGGCCACGCCGTTCGTGTTCTTCTCTGTCATGACGCTGGTGCAGTTCGTGGTGGTGATGTTCACCTATCCCGAAACCAAGGGACAGACCCTCGAGGCACTGCAGCGCAAGCTGGTTGCGGTCGATTGACCGAACCAACTCGGGTAAATCCGAGTGCCCCATCCTAATCTGGGTGCCCCATCCTAACGACGCTTTTGTCGTTAGGGTGGGAGACCACGAACGCATCCGTGCCGGCGCCATCGCGATGCGGGCGTTAGCTCGGTCCCGGGAGCGCTGCTACGATCATGGTACCGGCGGTGGCGGCGCAATGGCCCTCTGGCCGAAATTACAGTCCGACGACACCGGACATGCATGGCATAACGGCGCTTTGTCGTTGCACAGAGTTTTTCCATGCATGCGAAGCAACAGGTGAGCCTGCTTCAGGCTTGAGGCCTGCGTGGGGAGTTCGGGTTTGAGCGCCTCCTGCACCGAGCGATAGGTCGCCTGGTAGCTTTTTTGCTCGTGGCCCCAACCCATCCGGCACAAAACGCGAAGGCCATTCGATTCAAGTGGAAGTCCGCCGGCAATCCCGCAGAGGAGCAGGATCTTTTCTGCGCCGGGGTCGCTAATGGTCGGAAACTGCTTGAGAGCCTTTTTGGCTTCGGCGTAGGGTTGGTCGAGGATCGAATCCAGGTCCCCGTCGTACTGATTGAGGGTGATGCGCGCAATCTCCCGCCACCGGAAAACGCGCATCTCGGGACGCATGCCTCCGCGCAGGGCGATCGGTAACAGCACCCGGTCGGGTGCGGCATCGATGGCAGCCGCATTCAGCCCCACCTTATGACGCAACGCCTGAAAGACCTCCAGCCGCCGTTCATCGGGAAGCAGGTAGCAGGCATTCTCCCACAGGACAAGCTCAAAGGGTCCGTGGGCCGGAGGGGCCGCCGGCCGGCCGTAGTAATGCCTGAGCCGCTCGATGATTTCGCTGAACGGGCGCATGAACAGTACGCGATGTTGGCCGCAAGAATAACGTGTGTATCTCGCGGAGCCTGATCATCGTAGTCTTCGCACGCTGTGCTCCACAAGAAAAATGACGCAAGGATCAAAACTTCCCCGCGTCATTCCCGGATTGGAAACGCCCCCCGTTGCATACCGTCATAATCATGATGGAAGCATGGCCGCTCGCCCAAAAACCCGCCTCGATCTTCTTCTGGTCGACCGTAATCTTGTGTCCAGCCGCGAGCGGGCCCGCGCCCTCATCCTCGCAGGGCGCGTTCTCGTCAACGGACAGAAACTCGACAAGCCGGGAAATTCGGTTCCCGGCGATGCGGTGGTCCGGCTTCTCGGCGACGACCAGCCGTTCGTGAGCCGCGGCGGCATCAAGCTCGCCGCGGCCCTCGATCACTGGCACATTGATGTCAAAGAACGTGCATGCCTCGACATCGGGGCGTCCACGGGTGGATTTACCGACTGCCTGTTGCAGCGGGGAGCCGCGCATGTCACCGCGATCGATACCGGCTTCGGCCAGATCGCGATG
>DASXGD010000289.1:0-3891 GCA_036489245.1 Occallatibacter sp.
CACCATGTTGAGCTGACCGATGGCTCCGGAGGCGAGCACTTCCTTGGCCTTGACGTAAATCACCGAGCTGACCCGCTGGCTGCCGACCTGGAGGATGCGTTTGGTGGAGCGCGCCGTCTCGATCATTTCCGGCCCGTCGGAATAGAGGTGGATCATGGGCTTCTCGCAGTAGACGTCCTTGCCCGCCTTCATGGCGTCGACGGAGGCCTGCTTGTGCCAATGGTCCGGGGTGCCGATGATGACGGCGTCGATGTCCTTGCGGGCGAGGATTTCGTTGTACTCGCGGGTGGTAAAGACGTCGTCGCCCCAGAGCTCCTTGCTCCGCGCGAGCCGGCCGTTGTAGCAGTCGGCCACGGCCACCAGCTTGACGCCGGGCACCTCGACGGCTCGCTTGGTATCGAACATGCCCTGCCCGCCGGCGCCGATCAGCGCGATCTGGATATGGTCATTGGCTGCTACCGGCTGCCCGGCCTGGGCCATTTCGGCTTCCAATTCGGATTTCGAGGCTCCGAGAAGATGCACTCCAGGAATCAGGGTGGCTGCCGATGCGGCGCCGGCAGCGCGCAAAAAAGTCCTGCGATTTAGAGTGGACACAAGCCCTCCGAGGCGTTGCATGATTGCGCATATAACCATACAAGGGGCAGGTTTGGCGTGTCAGGTTTCAGGGGGCCAGGCCGGAAGGATGGAAGGAACGCCATGGCAACCCGACGATTGTGATGCAGATCACCATCGGGGCGGCGAATAAGTGCAAACATGATTTGGACAATTCATATCCGGTTCTCCATCATTGCAGGCAGTTTGATGGTCCTCACATCGGAATGGAGCCGCATTTCACAGAACCGAAGACCTGTTTCTCTGTGCCTTATAGGAGTTTTTTATGAAAATGGATGCGAACGCATTTGTGGCCGATCCGGAGTTGATCGAGGCGCTCAAGAAACATGCAACGCGGGTGGAGTGCGAAGAAGACCGCCTGCTTTTCAAGCAGGGCGACGCCCCCGAAGGGCTATATCTCTTTTGCGGGGGGCAGGCTACGCTGTCGTTGACGTCGTCGGCAGGCGACGTGGTGATGAGCGTGTCCGTTGACGTCGGCTCGCTCCTGGGCTTGCCAGGGGTTATCGGCAATGTGCCCTACAGCCTGACGGCCCGGGCGAAAAAGGGATCCCTCGTGACTTTCGTTAAACGCGAGGACTTTCACCAATTGATGCTCACGGATCCATCGGTGTCAGTGGGAATCCTGCGCGTATTGGCGGCCGAGGTGCGCACGGCACGCATGGCGCTGGTGGAGAGATAGGAACACGCCGGGACTTTACCGCGGGGAGTGATCGCGAGCCCTGGTCCCGGAGAAATTCTCTTGGAATCCCCCCAATTCAGGTTCGGCTGGGGCGCCTTTGTTTGTCGCTCCGGCGTTTGTTGTGTGAGGGGATTAAGAGGGTGCCAGCGGATTTGGCAATTGTCTGATTTTCTCTGCCAGATGGATGGCTACTTCATCGGCTAGTTCATCGTTGGTGAAGCCTTGACTATTTTTTGCTGCAACTCTCCACTTGAACTGGTCGTTCTCGATGACAGGGATCATGGGCCACGCGCCGGCTTCGCGAAAATCGGCGTATGTAAGCTGGTCGTTCTCAATTCTCAAGAACTTGATCGTGAAGGACCCATTGGCTGCGGCCGCCGTTCCGATAAAGCTACCCAACGCCAATTTCTGTCCCATGTAGCAAAACTTCTGCCCTAAGAAGGATTCCCCATCAAAACGACCTAAGCTCTGTTTCAACGCCTCAAACTGTGCAGGTGCCTGCGCCACCGCCGCGCGACGGTCTGCGACTTCCTTTTCGATCTCACTTTTGAAGCGACTGAATCTCTCCCCCATGGTGGGTCTTTCCTTCCCGTTTGCCGTCCAGGGGATACGATAGCACGGTGCTGATATTTGCCGCCGACCATCGGCAACTGTGCTAACGGTTAACCTCGAGGCGGAAGACAACCGCGGACCTCATGTCATTTTTCGCAGGGTGCGCCTCTTCCTCCGTGCAAATTGGGGGGAAGTAGTCCGACACGAGTCATGGTACCGGAGTGGTCGAGCCTGAAGTTCAATGCAGTAGGATCCTGGCACGTGTCGGGATCGTGGTGGAGAACGACGTAGAGGTAGTCGCCGTCGGTTCCGGCGAGCCAGGTGGCGAATACGCCCTCGGGCCCACCCGAGACAAGGCCGTGGTGATAAACCATCGCGGGCACGCGGCCGCTTCGGCCGCCCCAGTAGTACCTGAAGTGACCAAACGTCCCCGGGCCGGCGTCGTCGGAGTGCGGAAGTTTAAAAGGAAGAAACGACAGAACGTCGGGATCGGCGCCCGCTGCCAGTCCAGCGGCGTATGCCCGGGTCTTCTTAATGCCTTCGCAATCGGCTCCGGCCCACTTCGCTGCAACCTCCATGTGCTCTTCTAAAGAGTCACCCGGTATGGAGGTGATCTGCGTTCCTTTGAAGGTTTCAGCATCGATGCGTTCGAACTGCGCCTCCTGGGTTATTCCCTGGCACTGAGAGTGCCGGGTGATCGAGGTCCCGGTGGAGTCGACCCGAATCGCGGTACAGTCCGAGTTGTGTTGAGTGACGTCTGCCTGGTCGAGCTTCTCGCGCGTTAGACAGACCGCCCGTTTTTCCACCGTCGCCTGGGATCGGGGATCCTTCTGCGCCGCCAGCATCTGGGCGCGTTGCTCGGGAGTGACTTCGGGAGGGAGCTTATCAAGCCAGTCAGCCGGCATATCCACGACGTTGTAATTCGTCTGCGTCAAGTCCCACAAACCCTCTTTCACGTCTAACGGTGGATTGGCGGCCGGGACCTGCGCCAGGCTACCGATGAGGGAGACGGAACAGAGCAGCAGCACCGAAAATAAAGCTCGTCTCGGCATGGCAATACCATCCCACATGGCGGGAGGTGACGCAATTAGAAAGTTTCCGCCGCGGCGTCATCGCGCAGCGGGGCGTCCCCGGCGGGCTGAGACACAATTGATAACATCCAGATTGTGCCCGGACTTGAAACCCAGGTGATGTATGTGCGCGGCGTGGGGCCGCGCGTCGCGGAGATGCTCGCCGCGAAAGACATCCAGACCGCCGAAGATCTGCTCTACCATCTTCCCTTTCGCTACGAAGACCGTCAGAATCCGCGCAGCCTCGATGAGTTGAAGCCGGGCGAGATGGCGAGCGTGATCGCCGAGGTACGGGGGGCCGCCCTGCTGCGGACGCGACGCATGCCGATTTTCGAGATGACCCTGGGCCAGGGCCGCCTGGTGTTGAAGTGCATGTGGTTCAACGGCACCTACCTGAAGGACCGCTTTCATGCCGGGCAGACGGTGGCGGTGTTTGGAAAAGTGGAACCGTCGCGGTCGACCAGCAACCTGAAAATGATTCAGCCGCAATTCGAGGTTCTCCCCGACGAAGGGGACGACGCCGAGACGCGTCTGCTCGAAGTGGGGCGCATTACGCCGGTGTACGAATCGCTGGGCGGGGCGCGGCTGGCTTCGCGCTGGCAGAGGAAGGTGATTTTCGGACTGCTCGAAGGGATGCGCGGAGCAGTTCCGGAATGCCTGCCCGGCGCGATGCTGGAGCGGCTGGGCCTTCCCGACCGGGAAAAAGCACTGCGCGAGGTGCACTTCCCTCCGGAAGGCACGCCTATGGCGCAACTGCAGGCCGCGGGCACTTCCGCGCACCGGCGACTGATCTTCGAAGAGCTGTTTTTTCTGGAGCTGGGGCTGGAGTTGAAACGGCGGCGCATGCGCGAACGGCCGGGAATCGCGTTTGCCACCACCGACAAGGTGCGCGAGGCGATCCGGGAAGTGCTGCCCTTTCACCCCACTGCGGCGCAGAAGCGGACCCTCGGTGAGATCGTCGCCGACATGCGGCAGCCA
>DASXGD010000296.1:0-2762 GCA_036489245.1 Occallatibacter sp.
ACCGTGGGCGCCACCGCTTGGCCGAAGGCGGGCGTCACAACAGCTACCGCAAGTGTGAATACCAAAGGGAAATTCCGCCACTGCGAATCCATTGCTTTCCTCCCTTCTTTCATCGCGTTCCGCCATAAGCTCTCGCCTAAGGCTACACCCCTTACGAGTGCGTTTGGAAGGTGGCGGTGTCCGTTCTGGCGGTGTCAGTTCTTGGCCCCTCCCTGCCGTGCTCGCTTCCCGCCCGGCACGGCAGATAACGGGACTACACCGGACCTGAATTGCTCAAGTTGAGACTTTCCGCCCGAGACCCGGACCAGACTTGGTGCTGTTACTCTACCGCGCCGCTCGGCGGACTATTCACTCAATCCGATGCCCAATATCCGCCTCATCCGGCGCCAATAAATGCCGCTTCATTGCAGGGGATGAGGGGAAACGGCTAATGAAGACGGTCTTGCTGGGCGCGGTCGTGGCGATCACGGCGACGCTGGCGCATGCGGAAGACATGGCGGAGATGATTTCGCAGTATCGGCACGCGCACGGTTTATCGACCGTCAAAACCGATCCGCAACTCACGGCGATCGCCGAACGGCAGGCAAAGGCGATGGCCGCTTCCGGCATCATGGATCACAACGTGGCCGGATCATTCACCGCACGCATATCCGGCGCGCGTACGGGCATGGCGGCCGAAAACATCGCGGCTGGCACCAAGACATGGGCGCAGACGTTCCACATGTGGCAAACTTCACCGGGCCACAACGCAAACCTGCTGCAATCCAAAGCCGACATTGTCGGGGTTGCCGTCGCGTACAACGAGCAGACCCGCTACAAGACGTACTGGGCCATGGTGATCGCGGAAAAGCCGTCGAAAAAGAAAGAACCCAAGGTCGCGGCAGAACGGGAAACCGCGGAACGCGGGGACAGGGCCGGTAGCTCCGAAAATCCGATTAGCACGATCAAGAATTTTGTCTGCAAGTATCTGTGTTGAACGGCAGCCCACTGGAGTGTCACCGCGCCGTATATTTCAACTTGCCCAGCCCGGATTTTCGGCATCACGCTGACAAGAGCACTTTACGGCGATGCGGTCGGGTCTGGCCCACTGCGTCATTGTCCGCATAGGGAAGCGACGGACTAAGCTGGGGGTTAAGCGGAAGCACCTCTCCGGAGGGTGATCCACGTCACACCTTCCAGGGCGCGACGTGGTAAGCTCCGCTATTCCTGGCCTGATCCTTGGGGCATCGAATGAAGCGGCGCGATTTCATCACGCTTCTTGCGCAACCCGCTCGTGCTGCTCGTCCAAATTCCTGATCCGATATTCGAAGTCGCCATCCTCCCGCTGCGGAAGCAGACTGATTATCAGGTACCTACCTCGTGGGGCATCCTGGCCGCGCTTGGCTGGCCAATAGTATACGGTTTGTCCGATGCGGAATTTGCGGGGCGACTCGTTCGTCATCGCTTGATCTTCAGTCCCAGCTCGACGCGCCGGCGGGATGGCGCGTGGCGACGCTGCCGCTGAACCTGATTGAGCGCCAAATATCGCGCGATTGCAGTCCAAGCCAACAACACGGATTGTAAACACGCCCACGACTAGTCTGCCGTATCGGCGAGCGCCGCAACAGCGCCTGGCTGTCCAGCGCCTTTGAGCACCGCGCTGATCGTGGTCTTGACGTCGAGGCCGGGGGGCGATCGGAGCTGCTGCCTTTCGGTGGGGAAAGGCGGTTCGATCGTAGTCCATTCGGTTGAAGCAGCGTCAAAAGAACCTCGATTAAGGTAAAAGCTGCGGTGCCTCTTATCGTAGTTCCCGAAGGACAAAGTAGACGGCTGCCTCCAGCTCGATCCACAGTCGGGCTTCGGAAAAGGTGTCAAAGCGGCCCAATCTTTCTGTTTCGTGTCCGACCCACTTTGCTTGGACGTACCACCCCGACCCGTCCTCAAACGGACGTGGCGCCAAGGTCGGAATCTCCTTAGAACCGGCCTTCGGCATAGTTTTCAGCGTCCCGTGAGTTGGGAAGGATCAGCCATGCGCATCTCATATTTAAATCCGGTAAAAGCTTTCGCCCCTTCGCGGGAGATCCGGACGGCGGTAAGTTGCCGGCGCAACATGGTCCTTGGTCCCTGTGAAAATCGAAGGGCTATCGATGCCCAGCCGGGCATCAGGGCCGAGCTCTGCGACGAGGCGCGCTACCTGAATAGCGGCCCTGCTGGCCGCAGGTCGGGCACTCAACGCGCAGCACATCGAGCATTCCGACCCAGGCCGCCTATGGAGCCATCGAGCGGCATTCAATTGACCGTGCTGTGGCGGGCCCGAGGTGCCGCTGCGTTTTTCCGGGGGCTTGGCCTCGGTCAGTACCTGCGGCAACCGCTCACCACCCGCCAGACGTGATCTGGTCCCTGGACGAAACCGTATTCTCTCGCCCACGCAGGATTGCCGAAAATGTCGGGGTGGTAGACCGGATTGACCCGTCCAGGCTGCACGGGAGCACATACCCCTGCACGTGGTTACGGCTGTGGGCTGACGCGGTAGAAGTGGTCCCGAGAACGTCGAGCGCGGTGGTGACTGCAACCACGACAAGAGCCTTTCCAAGCTCGTGTTCACGATCCTGTCGGCCGTCGCCGAGAACGAGCGCGACCGTATCCGCGAACGCATCCGCGACGTGAAGCGCCATCTGGCTTCCCAGGGCATCTACGGTGGCGGCAAGCGGCCGTTCGGCCGGGACGTAGTGGACGGCAAGCTTGTCCCGAACGCTGATGAGAGGGAAGCGATCTCGCGCATG
>DASXGD010000333.1:0-40532 GCA_036489245.1 Occallatibacter sp.
TAGGGGGCGTGGATCTCGGCCTGGACAGGGCCGGGATGGAGTGCCGGTGGCAGGTAGAGATCGATGACTACTGCGTGAAGGTCCTGAAGAAGCACTGGCCGGATGTAAAACGGTATGGCGACATCACCAAGGTCAACGGAAGCGAGCTGGAACCCGTGGATCTCATTTGCGGCGACTTCCCCTGCCAGGACCTCTCACAAGCAGGAAAGCGCATCGGCATCGAGGGAACTCGCTCAGGTCTGTGGTTTGAGTACGCCCGTCTGGTTCGGGAACTTCGACCTCGATACGTGCTCATTGAGAACGTCCCAGGCCTCCTTGTTTTCGACGCAATGCGAAGAGTTGTCGGAGAACTGGCCCGACTCGGGTATGTGGGATGCTGGCGCAGTCTACGAGCTTCAGAGTTCGGAGCCAGTCACTTGCGAAAGCGAGTCTTCATTGTGGCCTACCGCGACGGGGCAGGACTCGAAACACGCGACGAACTCGCCGGCCCAGGAAGCACGGCATCTGGGCAACCTCGTAGTCGAAGCACTGCGCTGGCCTACTGCCCAGACAACGGACGCGGCATCAGCGGCGCGGCACACAACGACGACGGGCGTGATGCACTCAGGAACATCACTAACGGACGCGACCCGCATGTGGCCCACGGCACGGTCAGAGGACTCGGAGAGTTGTGGCAACCACCCTGGAGCGACGGACTCCCTGACGGGAGCGACGAGGAACTGGCCCACACCGGGATCGCTGGAGGGGGGCGGCGGGAAGAGCACGCACCCGGAGAGCGGCGGGGAGAGCTTCGCGACGGCGGTGAAGAACTGGCCCACGCCTCAACAGCACGACAAGCAGGGCAGCAAGACTCCAGAGCAGATAGCGGCGATGAGGGAGAAGAACGGCGCAGGCGTATCGAACCTGAACGAGGTAGCGGAATACTGGCCCACACCAAACGTGCCGAACGGGGGCAGGACAACGAGCACCAGCAACTACGCGGAGGACGGGAGCAAGCGCCAGATCGAATTGGGAGCGATAGCGGCGATCTGGCGGACGCCGAACGCCAACATGATCGAGCCGAAGAGTTCCGTAGTAAAGCTGGAGGGCCGGAAGCCGAGCGATCCGCAGGTCGGGCTGGCCGATCAGGTGGACAACTGGCAGACACCGGGAACAGACTCCTTCCGCAGCAGGGGAGGGGACCGCAAGGACGAGATGGGCCTGGATCAGCAGGCGCGGATGTTCTGGGGAACACCGCAGGCTCACGAGAGGACCTTCGACCCACGGGATGTGGATCACGGAGTTCAGCTAGCGAACCAGGTGGACAACTGGAAGACGCCTACTGCGCGGGACTGGAAATCAGAGACGGGAATGGATGCAGCAGACTACAGATACCGTCTCTCGCAGCAGGTTTACCTGCTTTCGCACCAGGACCCAGTGATCCCCGATGGCCCACCATCCTCAGAGAGCGCCCAGACCTCGCACCGGCGGTTGAATCCCAGATTCGTAGAGTGGCTGATGGGATTCCCGATCAGTTGGACAGAGCTATGTCCAACCGCACCAAAAGACTCGGCAGACTCGGCAATGCCGTCGTCCCGGACTGCGCGGAGTGGATCGGCCAAAAGATCCTCGAGTTCGAAGGCCTGAGATGAACGAAAACGCGAGAGATCCCGCGGAGCTCCTGAAGAAACACTTCACCACCCTGGTGGACCCGGACGCGCCTCTCGAGCCCCGCTATGCGATGAGCAACCGAAACCGCGCCCGTCTGGAGAAGCTCCAGCGCAAGGTGCGGGAGCTGAGAGGTCAAACCAATGGCTGAACCGAATATTCGCGACTGGCTTGAAAGTCAGGCTATAGGCAACATCATGCTGTTGGATGAGAAGTTCGACAGCTCTTTTATGGGCTACCTTTATTTCCCGGGGCAAAGCCATGTCGCGTTGTACGACGCCGCTGGATGCCTTTCTACTCTTATCCAAGACGGGTTGAATGATAGCGAAGCAGGCTCGCTCTTCATGGCTTTGCAGGCATGCGATGTTCCAGGCTCCCCACGTTTTCTGTTTCGACCCGGGGGTGCAGAGGTTCGTTCGATTCGGGCAGCACACAGAGAAGGGCCCCCGGACACTGATGAGATTCTGCTCGGAGAGGTTCTGAACGGGACCAAGGACTTCGCCACGGTGGCCGCGCAGTTCTCGGCAGAGGACTTCCAGAGACCGGAGCACAGGCGAATATTCACACGCATGGCGGAACTACACGGGCGCGGGGAACCCATCAACCGGATATTCGTCGCCAACGAGTTGATGAAGTACAACGAGCTGGAAGCGTGCGGCGGACTCTCATACCTTTGTGGACTGGGCGATTTCGAGGAGGTCACCAATGGCTGAACTGAAGGCGCGCACGCGCAATAAATTACCGGCGAGTACATTTGGGCTGCCCGGCGAGCGCAAGTACCCGATGCCCGATCGTTCTCACGCCGGCAACGCGAAGGCCCGGGCCACCCAACAGGTGAAGGCCGGCAACCTGTCGCCGGCCGCGGCGGCACGGATCCGCAAAAAGGCGGACCAGATTTTGGACAGGGAATGAAATGGCAAAACCAAAATTGTCAGGTATCTCGATCCGCCGCAACCCAAAGGGCGGGCACACGGTAACGCACGAGTATGCGGCCGCTCCCAGCTTCACGGCCGGTAAGAACGGCGGGATGGGGATGGACAAGCAACCGGCCGAGACGCACAACTTTGCTGCCGGCGAGGACAGCGGGCTACTCAGTCACATCGCGTCCGCGCTATCGCTCAAGGGAATGCAGAAGGGACCCGCCACCGCGGCGCCGGCCATGAGAGGGATGCCGGAGGAGTAGTGGCTCGCAAGGCTGGGGAGGCCAACGCGATCAACCGTGTGCTCAAGGCGCGCGGTCTGCCAGGTCTCGAGGAGTCCGGAGCGGTGGCCGCGCTTGCCTTCCTGGTGGAGGACCACAAGCACTTCATGGAGCTCCTGCGGGCCTGCGAACCGTCACTGCGGCGCGACATGTACGAGGCCATGAGCCCCCATCTGCGCTTTGTGGCATTTCCCCTCGAGACCTATGTCATTGCCGCGAAGGAGCACGCGGAGGCCGCCCAGTTGCCGGTGACGGACAAGTACGGGTTCCTGCAGCCGTACTCGATGCCGGAAGTGAGGATGGCTCCGATCAAGGTCACGGAGCTGTGGGCCCGGTGCTCGAAATGTCCCAAAGAGACCATCTTCGTGGGCACGAGCCAGGCCGATGTGATCTACACCATGCGGAGCGCAGGGTGGGCATACGACGAGACCGAGGCGCGCGCACACATCTGTCCGGATTGCCTGGAGGTGGAGGAAGCAAATGCCGAGTGACGCAGAGATCAGGGCCGCGCAAGACGAAGACCGGAGGGAGCACATCAAGATGATGGCCGCCTTTATCGCGGGTGGCATGTGCGCGCAGGGCTGCTCCGATCCGATCGTAATTGCGACGGATGCCGTACGGATCGCGGAGAAGATCTGCAAGTTGGTGGACGGATGAGTAGGCCCCTCACGATGCGCGAGCTATCCGACCTGAGGGTGATGCATAGCCGCGCCACGCACCTCTCGCAGCGGATCCGCAAGGGGTGGGAGGTCCGCGACGAGACCGAACCGAACGGCCGGCGCCTGCTGACGGACGGGGAAATTGAGGAGATCACGCGGCCGGCCGCGGTCTCAAAGTGAAGGGATATGACCAGAAACCCGGAAAAGATGGATAAGCAGGAAGATGCGCGAGTTGAGGCCATGAGGCATGAGGCCAAGTCGCGGCCTCACCTTACAGCCTCCAACGCCAGGCAGTCCAGGCGAAACAGCACATTCCAATTTCTGCCTCGCACGTTAGGGTTTTCCTCTCCCGCCGCGGTGGCCGATATCATCCGCAGAAAGATCATAGCCAGGGAGAATGCCGCGGCCCTCCAAGACCCGGGGGTATGCCATGTGAAGAACGGGAAGCCGTTAACTGAGTACGGAGCAAAGTTACTAGGGGTTGAGTGGCCGGTCAAATGATCCAGGAAGATTCGGTTGACGTTCAGGGACGGGAGACCGGCGGCACGGATGAGGACCTCCTGACCGAGGTCCGCGACCGCTACCGTGCCTACGACGCCGAGTGGACGAAGCCCCGCGAGGAGAGGGACAAGGATATCCGCTACATCTGCGGAGACCCTTGGGAGATCAAGGACAGGAAGGCCAGGGAAGACGCCGGCCGCCCCTGCATCAACCACGATGAGCTCGGGCAGTTCGTCAACCAGTGCGTCAACAACGTCAGGCAGAACAAGCGCGGCGTCAAGGTAGACCCCAGAGGAGACGACTCAAGCGAGCAGACCGCGGAGTTGCGCCAGGACCTGATCCGGACCATCGAGTACGACTCCAATGCGGCGTCGATTTACGCGGGCTCCTACCAGGACATGGTGGAGGGCTCCTACTCGTTCTTCCGGATCTCGCGCCGGTATGTGTCGGACGACGCCGACTCGCTGGACGCCTCTCTCTTCGACCAGGAGATCGTCATCAGCCCGATTCCGAACCCCAACAGCGTGCTCTATGACCCCCGCTGTAAGGAGCCCGACTGGAGTGACGCGCGCGCGGTCTTCGTGCTCGAGAGGGTCCCGAAGAAGGAGTTCAAGGCACGCTGGCCCAAGGCAGAGATGACGGACTTCACGGCCTGGCATCGGGACTATGCGAGCGATTGGATATTCGACGAGGACGTCTTGGTGGCGGAATACTGGCGCGCAGAGATCGAGCGGGTCAAGCGGTACGAGCTCAAGAGTGGGGAGGTGGTCAAGGAGCCCAAGGGCCGGCCGGTGGCGAAGACGCGCCTGCTTGAGAAGCGCATCATCCGGCAGTACATCACCAACGGAGTCGAGATCCTCGAGAGGTCCGAGGAACCGGAGCCCGGCACCATCATCCCGATTATCCCGATGGTGGGCCTGCAGCGGTTCATCGACGAAGGCGGATCCAGCCGGCGCGTGCTCTTCAGCCTGGTGCGCCTGGCGCGCGACCCGCAATTGAGCCTGGCCTACCTCAACTCCCAGGAGATGGAAGAGGCCGGTTTGACCCCCAAGACCCCCTTCCTGGGCTACAAGGGCCAGTTCGACAGCAACCGCACGCAGTGGTCGAACATCACCAAAATCCCGTACGCCTTCCTCGAGGCCGACGTCCCAGACAACTGGCCGGCCGGCCAGGTCCCGCCGCTGCCCCAGAGGGTTCCCTTCACGCCAAACTTTGGCGCCTACGAGATCGCGAAGGACTCCTGCAGGCGCGCCATCCAGGCTGCCATGGGAATTACGCCCATGCCGACAGCGATGCAGCGCAACAACGAGAAGTCCGGTATCGCGATGGAGAGGGTCGAGAACATGGAAGCTCTCGGATCCTACCATTTCATCGACGGCTACGATCGCGCCATCCGTCTCGCCGGCAGGGTCATCGACCAGTGGATCCCCACGGTCTACACCAGACAGCGCACCAAGCATATCCGTAAGCCAGACGACAGCTATCGGCGAATCGAGCTGAACACCGAACAGCCGTACCCGGACCACAAGACCGGGCAGCCTGTGCAATTCCCTGTGGAAGAAGTGGATCACTCGATCTCGATCTCGAGCGGGCCGAGTATCAATTCGCAGCGTGATGCGGTGAGCCAGTTCCTCGACGGGCTGATCGGACAGTTGCCACAACTCCCCGTGTCGCCGCCGCAGGCCGCCAAGATTCTTGCGCTCGCCATCCAGATGAAGGACCTCGGGCCCAAGGGCGACGAGATGGCGGAAATCATCTCTCCCACCGCGGGCTCTCCCGACCAGAGCCAGCAGCAGCTCGCCATGGCGCAGGGACAGCTCCAGCAGCAGGGCATCATGATCCAGCAGCTCCAGGCAGAGCTCCAGAAGCTCACCGTGGAACGCCAGGCCAAGGTGGTCGAAGGCGAGTACAAACTTCTCACCGAACGCATGCGGACTCAGGCCGATCTGCTGGTGGAGCGGCTGAAGGTTGACGCCCAGGTGGCGACCGCTGAAGTGCAAACCAAATCACAGGCTCTCAGTGAACGCATTGCCGCCATCGAAGAGCTCAACAAGCAGTCGCGCGAGCAGATCCACGAAGCGAACACACAGGAGAGCGACCAGGCGCACGAGATGCGGATGGCCCAGCAGGAGTACCTGCAGCAGTCGATGGAGGCCGGCGCGCAGCGCGAGCACGAGCAACAACAGCAACAGCAGCAACTGCAGCAACAGAGCCCGACCGAGGGAACGGAGGCGCCATGATACCGTTTCGCGCGTTACTGATGATCCTCGCGATTATCTGTTTGTTTTTAGCCGCATTGGGAGTCGTTGTGCCACGGGGCAACCTGATGGCCGCGGGCCTCACCTTGTGGGCGATCGCAACCGTACTCACCTAAAAAGCTTATGAGTGAAGACGTAAACACACCGGCCGCGGAGTCGTCACCCGCGCCCGCAACTACCGAATCGCAACAGCCGGCCTCCGCGGAGCCCGTCCAGGTTCCGACCGAACCGGAAGCATACGCCGAATGGCGTATGACCGGCAAACTGCCGGCAGAAAAAGAATCGTCGTCAGAAGGGGACGAATCGGCACCGTCCAAAAAATCCGCTGGCGAAAAGCCAGGAAAAGCCGCCCCGGCCTCGGACGCCGGCAACCAACGCAGGCAGGGAAGAACCGATGCGGACACCCGCAAAGAGGAACTGAACCGCGAGATCAGAGATCTGTTGGCAAAGCGAGACGCTCTGCGCCAGGAAGCCGCACCACCGGCAAAAAAAGAGGACGTGAAGGCGGAACCGTCCACCGCTCCGGAGAACGGCCGGCCGGTCAAGCCGAAGCAGGAAGACTTCGACGACTGGGACAAGTATGACAAGGCGCAGGACAAGTACGTCGAGGACCTGGCCGACTGGAAGGCCGCCCAGCGAATCGAGGCAACTGCCCAGCGGCAGCGTCAGGAGAGCCTGACGGCAGAGATGCAGAAGCGTCTGGATTCTGCCAAAGAGCGTTACGGGGAGGAATCGGAGACAACCATCACCACCACCGCGAAGAGCATCTTCAGCGATGACAAGGTCCCGCCGGCCATCAAGGCTGCGCTCGGCCGTTCGGAGGTGATTGTCGACGCCCTCTATGTAATTGGCTCGGACGCCACCGAGTTTGCCGACTTTTTGAAGCTCGCGAAAACGGACCCTCTCGAGGCACTCCGCAAATGGTTCACCGTCGAGGCACTCGTTAAAGAGGAGCTGAAGTCTGGAACAACAAAAGCCGCAACAGAGCGGGCCCCAGACGGTAAGTTCGTCGCTGCCGAGAAAGCCGAGAAGCCTGCCAGACGAGAAGCACCACCACCCCCGCGGGAGCTGAATGGGAATGCGGCGCCGCCGGGGGATGAACGGGAGAGGGCCGCCAAAACCAATGATTTTCGTTCGTTCAAAGCGGACGCCGATCGACGGGACGTGGCCCGCTTCAAGGGTCAATAAGTGCCGACAAACAATTTTTCCAACACGAGCTGGGTCTCGATGGAGGTCTTGCGACTCCTCGTGAACAAGCTTGTGGTCTCCGAATATTTCAACCGGTCCTGGGAGAAAGATTTCAACAAGGAATTCGCCCCGGGCTCGACCATCCAAATCAAGTTCCCGCAACGCTTCCAGACCGTTGACGGTATGGGCTACGCGCCCCAGGGAATCAACCGCATCACCACCACCGTGGCCCTCGATACCTGGATCCAGGTACCTTTCGAGTGGGACGACTACGAGCGAGCGGTCAAGCTGGAACGCTCCGAGGCAGAGCTCCGCGAGAATTACTGGGAGCCTGCCGGCGCCGCGATCTCGCAGTCGATCGACAGCAAGGCCGCCAACTGGGCGCGCCTCAACGCCTCTAACTTCATCGGACAGCTCGGTACCGACCCGACCACCGTGCAGGCCTATTACACGGCACGCGCGCTGCTCGAGAAGGAAGCCGCGCCCCCCGGTAAGCGGTGCATGCTGATCTCGACCAACATGATGGTCTCGATCGGCAGTAACATCACGAACGTATTTCATCCTTCCGATGAGATCACGCGCATGTTCAAGCAGGGCTCGATCGGGCGCCTGGCCGGGTTCGAATTCTTCGAATCGAACTCTCTTTGGACGCACACCGCAGGGACCTGGGCCGGAGTGGTCAAGGTCATCGGTTCCGGACAGTCTGGCGCCGCCATCGTGATCCAGGGGACCGCGGGAGACACCATCAACCCCGGCGATAAATTCAGCTTCGCGGCGGTGAACATGACCAACCCGATGACCTACCGCTCGGCCGGCCCTCTGACGCCGCGCGAGTTCACGTACCCCGGACCCGCGCCGATGGTCCTGACGGGTGGCAACGACACAGTGCCGATTCTTCCGCCACTCTACGGTCCTGGCTCGCAATACCAGAACGTAGACGCACTCCCTTTGACCAACGCAGCCCTCACGCTGTTCCCGGGCACCACCACCCCGAACGGCAAGAGCGGAACGGTGGGCCTCGGGCTCACGCGGGATGCCTTCGCACTCGTGGGCGGCAAGCTCTACCTGCCCAAAGCGGTGGAGTCTGCCTCCCAGCAGCAGGACCCCGACTCCGGCATCGCAATCCGCAAAGTAATCGCGTGGGATCCGGTCAGGAGCATGCAAGTCAACCGGTACGACTCCCTGATCGGGTTCGGGAATCTCTACCAGCAGAACGGCGCGGTGGCCGTCCTAGGAGCATAAAACCATGCCGAGACTCTCATCCCATTTCTCTGTGCAAGACCCCCGATTCGGCAGTGTGACGATGCCGATGATTCTCCCGCTCAACCTCACCGCAGCAGCCGTACTCACGCCGCAGCAGTTGTTGAGCGGGTTCATTATCTACAACGCTGCCGGTGCCGCCAACATTACCCTGCCCTCTGCGGCTGCCCTGGTGGATGCCATCCAGGGAGCCATGGTGGGTACCTCCTTCGAAATCGAAGTCCGAAGTGCCGGCGCCGGAGCGGCGACCGTCGTCGCAGGGGCCGGAGGGACTATCAGTGGCACGGGCGCCGTAGCCACGCTGAACTCTAAGACGTTCCTGATGAACCTCACCAACGTCACGATCGGCCAGGAGGCCTACACCGTGTACACGAAGGGCGGCGCAGCGTTCTAGAGCGAGTTGCTTCTCCTTCATCGTGGAGGCCCGGCGCCGCACAGTCCGGGCCTCCCTTTTTATGCCGCTGAACGAATCCGCAGGGCTCATCAGCAGCCTGACGGAGAAAGAGCAAAAGGAGGCTATGGCTGCAGTCTATGGCCTCGGAGATCTCATGTCACCAGACACACTCACCTACGAAGACCGCGTCCGAATGCGCCGTCTGCTCGACCAGATGGACCAGAAGGACACTGTCGGATCCACCAAAGAATTCGATTTAAACAAGCCCCCGGCACCACCCTACGTGTACCGGGAGTTTCCGTTCCTGATGTACGACCATGCGTCACGGCAGTACAAGGCCGCGAAGAATCAACAGGACCGCGAGCGCATGCTGGACGCCGGCTGGAGCGAGGAACCGTTTCCCTCTGAACCGCCGGAGATTCCCTTGACCTCCGCGGAGCATGCCGAGGTCGAAGATGTCACCAAAAAACTTGAGAAGAGAAGGAGAGCATAAATGACGCCCACCACCGAACAGCCCGCAAAGACGCCCCCGGTGTTCACCGACAAACTGCCGGAGTTCCCGTTCCTGATGTACAACGCCGAGACCAGAACAACCAAGCCGGCGAAGGACAAAGAGGAGAAAGACAAGCTCGCTGGCGAAGGGTTCAGCGAGGACCCGTACCCGGCAGAGGACCCCGATGCTCTCACGCCGGCTGAAGTGGCCGAACTCCAGAAGCTGCTCGCTAAAGCCGCCAAAGCTCTCGCCAAACTTGGGAAGGAAAGCGAGAAGCCGGCGCAAGAGGGCGAGCCCGCGAATCAGCCCGCATGACCAGCAATGTAAGCGACATTCTGACCGACTCCCTGATCTTTGTCGGTGCATACGCACAGGGCCAGACGCCCAACACGGACGACATGAGCTTGGCCTTCCGCATCGTCAACCGCAAAATCGATTCTCTGTCCGCGGAGAAGCTCTCGATGGTGGGTTTGCGCCGGGAGCAGCACCCTCTCAGCGGCCTGCCCTTCTACGCCTACGGTCCGGGACTTCAATGGGATGTGAGCCCCCGCCCGATCAAGATCAAGTCTGCGTCCGTAGTGGCAAACAATGGCGTGGAGAAGCCGTGCAAGATCGATACCGCGGACCAGTGGGCCGCGGTGGCGGACAAGTCCAGGACGGGCATCTATGCCGAGGACCTCTTCTATGACAACGGATACCCGACCGGGATGGTGTACCTGAGCCCGATGCCGGCCTCCGGACAAGCGGTCCTTTGGACCTTCCAAGCCATCCCGGCACTGGCGAGCCAGACCGGGACGGTGGACCTGGCGCCAGGCTACACGGAGGCGATCGTCACGGTTGCCGCAGTGGAGCTCTGTATCGCCTTCCAGCGTCCCCTGACCGAGGAGCTGAATAACGCGGCCATCCAGGCGAAGAATGTGATAGCCCAGCTCAACGCTGAACTCTTCAACGCTCCCGCGCCCCCGCCGGAAGGGCCCGGCCCGACCTCGCCGCCGGCATCGAGAACCACATGAAACGGGGGAAAATTGAGAGATGGATAATTCAAAATCGCTTTCAGATATCCCGCAGCAGATTCCGCACGTCATCCCCGAACATCCCGAAGACCCTTATCGGGATGGATCGGGCGATTATGGGGCCGCCATTTACCGTGAGACCGTTGAGCAGCCGGAGCCTTCTTCCGATCCGGAGAGAAAGACTGAACCATGAACCGATTTAGTACGGCGCCTTTTCAAGCAGGCAACGGCAGCGGTATTGCCGGCCGCTCGATTGGCAAGCCTGCTGCGCGGTTTCCGGGCGCGATCGCTACCGACAGCGACCTGGCGATTGCGGTGAACCGGCAGCAGACGCAACTCGCATTGGGACTCGATTCCTCGGCCACCAGCATGACAGTGGCAGATACGTCCCTGACCGTCGCTTACAGCCTCCTGTCTATCGATGCGGAGATCGTGAAGGTTACGGGACCTCCGTCCGGAAACGTAGTCCCGATCTCCCGCGGATTCGACGGTACGACGCCTGCGGTTCATCTGACGAACGCCGTCGTCTCCGGATTCATCGATGCCTATCACCACAACACTCTGGTTGCGGAAGTTGAGGCCATCGAACAGGCTCTCGGCGTCAACCTGTCGCAGGTGATCTCGTCCTCGCCGATGGTGTTCAGCACGCAATACGACTTCCCTGCACAGACCCCCGGCGGGACGCTGGCCACGGGTAACCAGGTGATCACGCTCACGCCCGTTCCCAAGGGCGTCAATGGCACAGACAAGAATCACTTGCTATGGATTACAGGGGGCACGGGAACCGCGGAGGCCGTGCCGATCACCGGAGGAACCGCCGTCAGTGGCGCGGCCAGCGGCACGGTGATTGTGACGTGCGCGTTCGCGCATTCCGGAGTATGGACAATCCAAAGTGCGAGCCATGGCATTATGGAGGCCCGTATCGCGCATCCTTCGACGGAGATCCACATTCCCGCCGGCACGTACAACATGCCTGCCACGCTCACCTTCGATGCGAGCAAGAACCTGATGCTCACCGGCGAGGGCAGCGCGATCAGCGGCACCGGCACTTTCCTCAATTTCGGCAGTGTAACGGGTGATGCGATTCAGATTTTCGACCCCAGCGGAAGCATCTCTTCGCAAGAGCGCAAAATCATACAGCACCTGAACATTCAGGGGCCGGGAACAGCGAGCGGCGGGCAAGGTATTCACATCAAAAATGCGGTCAGGGTAACTCTCGAAGATCTCGCGATCAACAGCTTCGCCCTCAGTGGAATCTTAACGGAGGCCTCGTTTGAGATCACCGTCCGCAACTGCTCCGTGAGCTATTGCGGGGAGTGGGGATGCCAATTCAACGGAGCCTCCAACATGAGCCGCATCGAACAGAGCTATTTCGGGAATAATTCACGCTCCGATGGGTACGGCGGTATTTCGATTGTGGGCAACTCCGCGACCGATCGCACGGTGGGCGTGGTGTTGGACGGGGTAGACGTCGAAGGGCAGGGCGACACTCCATTCACCACCGTCACCACGACTTACGGCCTGTTCGCGCAGAATGTCGCCGGCCTTACTTTGTGCAATTCGTACTTTGAAGGCAATGTCGGACCCGATGCGGTTCTCTATCAGGCAGCCGTCTCGTCGATCGTGGAATACGACAACTGGGTCATGAGCGGGCAGATCATTTACGGCGCATCGTGCAGCAATATCATTTCCTTCGGCAATGTCTTTTACGGGACGGCAGCGTCACGCCTGGTGCAGGCGCCCATGTCAAGTATTGTGATGGGTCCGGATACCGCCCTGAACAGTTCGCCTGAAGCGACGCGCCTGCTCGGCATGCCGGGTTCGACGGGCGCCGGTAGCGCAGCTCTCGGCGCCAACAGTCCGGCGACCGTTCTTACCGCGCCATACACATGGCTCAAGACGCAGGCGCCGGACGGGACAATCGTGTTTCTGCCCTGCTGGAAATAGCTTATGCCGGAATTCAATCAGGGACTCTTTAACTCCGCCCCCTTCGCCGGAGGTATTGCACCTGCGTGCAAAGTCAAGAGCCGGGATCTGCTCTATATCGCCTTCCGCGAGGCACGCATCCTGAAGCGCCCCCAGGCCCTCAATTCAGACAACGAATTGATCGACGGCTTAATCTTCCTCAACCAGCAGATCAATTATTGGGCAGCGAGGGGATGCTACGCATGGACAACGACGTTCGTGGAGTACACCCTCACCCCCGGCCATCAGCCGCACCTGATCGGACCTGACCTGGTTGCTCCCGACTTTCAGATAAGCGTGCGCCCGGTCAGGATAGAATCGGCCAGCATTATCCTTCCCGGCCCGACCCCGGTAGACGTGACGGTCACCATCAGGGACAACGCCTGGTGGTCCGCCAAAGCAGCCAAGGGTGTAAGCAGCAATATTCCCACGGACCTCTATTACGAGGCCGATTACCCGAACGGGCAACTCTGGTTCTGGCCGGTCCCGACTGCCGCCGACGACGTGCGCCTCGAGGGCAATGTTCTCCTCCAGCAGTTCGCCACGCTCGATGACTGCTTTATTGCGCCGCCGGCCTACCTGGCAGCCGTCACGCTTACGCTCGCCGAGGAACTGGTGGATATCTGGGGCACGGAGATGCCAGGGAATCTCGCGAGGCGAGCCATTAAGGCCAGGGATGCCTTGCAGGTGAACAACAACCTCCCTCCGAGGATCGCGAGTGCCGACCACGGAACCTGGTCAAACACGGGTTCTGATTTTAATTACGTTACGGGCACAATTCCAAACAGATGACCGAATGCGTGAGCAAAACCGACAAAGAGTTTCTGATGCAGATTGCCAATGTGCTCGATGGGATGCCGCGGCGGCCGGCCGATAGGCCGCATGGCGAGAGGACCGTTGTCTTGAGCGACAACTTTGCGAAGCAGCTCGCGAGCTGCCTCCGCAGCATCGCAGCCGGTATCGAATCCGAGAAATAATATGGGCCGCTTCGACGCATTCTGCGGTGGATTTAACACGTCCATCAGCCCCAATATCACGAGTGAACTGACCATGAATTGGATTCCCGAACGGAATGCCGTCCCGGTAAACGAGATGGGCACGGGGGTCACCGATAAGAACATCCGCTGCAGCCTGGTCCGGACGCCTGGCCTCTCAACGTTCGTCCAATTGCCGCTTGCCCCCGTGCGATGCCTGTGGCCTGGAGAGAATCGCCTGCTCGCGGTGGGAGGGGACCACCTGTACGAGGTCAACGCGGCCGGGACCATCACAGACCGCTCGACCCCTGGATTCAGCGGCGCCACTGGTATTGGGCCGGCCGGCGGCACGATCGGCAATGACGGGCGGCCGGTGCAGATTTTCTCTAATGGCAACCAGATTCTGGTGATCAGCGCCGGCATGGCTTACTGCGACAACGGCAATGGGCCGGTGGTGTGCTCGCAGAGCCTCACGTTGAATGATCTGGTAGTGGACCCGGCGCCGGCCGGAACAATCACTTTTACAGATCTTCAGCTCGGGGGCATGAATACCATAATCTTGTCCCCTTCCTACACCTTCGTTGCTGGTGATGTAGGGAAAACCCTGACGATCACATCAGGCACCGGATTTACACCCGGAACCTACACGGTGACCGCACTGCTCTACGGTGGCGGAGGATATCCAACTGGCTCTGCATTGGTGAACACCGGGGCAGGAACGGCCGGATCGACCGGGGGACACGGGTCGATGGGGACCACCGGAGCGACTGCCGGGTATGTGCTCACCACGGCAACCGGCGGCTCCTTCGACTCCACAGATATCGGCAGAACGGTGCAGATTACCGGAGGAACGGGCTTCAACGTGGGACTGACCCAGCCGATCCTGTCGATCACGTCCAATGGGGGAGCGGTAGGAGCCAGCGTGTGGGGGACTGCGGGATCGAGCCTGGGCACGGGTATTGAGTTCCTGGGAAAGTACACCTTCAACGACCTCCAACTGGGAGGGATGGCAACCATCCTGGTCTCCGCTTCCCACGCATTCGTTCAGCAGGACGTGGGGCAGACGGTCACCATCACCGGAGGCACCGGATTTACACCCGGGAACTACACGATCACCCACTTGCTGTACGGAAACGGCGGGCAAGTCACGGGAAATGCCATCCTCAATGCGGCCGCGGGAACCCCTGGCTCTACCGGGGGACAGGGCACCTTGGGCTCCAATCAGATCACGGCTTCTTCCGGGGCCTTCCTGGATGGCTACTTCTTTGTGGTGCCCAACCCCCCAACCAAGACCGTGTACTTTTCAGCGATCAACGACGGGACCAGTTGGAATCCTCTCGACTTCTTCGTTAAGGAAAATTACCCGGACAACGTGGCGGCGCTGTTTGCCGACCACCAGGAGCTTTACGTGATGGGAGACCTCGAGAGCACCCAGGTGATGCGCGACACGGGGGCCGCGGACAACCCGTTCGCACCGGACCCTGGCGCCGTGATGCACTACGGTTGTCAGGCACACTTCAGTGTGGTGCGCCTGGGTAACGGGGTGGCGTGGATCGGGCAGGACGTACACCGCGGCAGTCGGCGCGCATTTCACGCGGTGGGCTACAACCCAGTCGCGGTATCGACTCCGGCCGTAGAGGCTGCGTGGGCGCTCTATTCGAGGATCGATGACGCGGTGGCCTACACGGAAATGCTCCGAGGACACGAGTGCTGGATTATCACCTTCCCGACCGCGAACGCGACCTGGGCCTACGACGCGACCACAGGATGGTGGCACCAGAGGGGCTGGTGGAACACCACGGCAGACAACTGGGATCGGATCCGCCCGTGGGTTTACACGGTGGTGAATCTCAGCGGCACGGAATGGCATTTTGCCGGGGACTGGCAGAACAGCAGAATCTACGTCATCGGGACCAACTACCTCACCGATGACGGAGCCGCAATCTGGAGGCGGCGCCGCGCGCCCCACCTCACGGCTGAGAACAAGCGTCGATTCTACGCCCGCTTCGAAATCGATTGCGACGTACACGGATCGGCCCGAATCTTCTGGAATCGCCTCGGGTGCGGACGGGACCGCATCTGGCAACTCGACACCTCGCAAACCTCGGAGACGGGCGGGGTGACTTTCTTCCTCGAGTACTCCGACGATCGCACGCAGACCTGGCAGCAGGTCTTCTCGCAATTTACGCCGGCAGGCGTGGATGTAATGCTGGCGAACGCCTACCTGAACTGGACGGATGCGACATGGCAGTAATGAATTCCTCCGGGAACCCCAAGGCAAGCCCGATACCGGTAGTCCCGCGGACGATGAAGATCGTCAACCCGGACGGCACGCCCACGCGATCCGGCCAGTTGTTGCTCCAGCAACTCCAGCCCCAAAGTGCAATCCAGGGCACGCATGCGAACCGCCCCGACCCGGCCAGTGTGCCGGATGGGGCGCTGTACGCCGAAAGCGACCGCAGCGTCCTCTATTACGCTGATGGTGGCAAATGGCATTATGTGGCCGGTAACATGTGGGGAACCATCAGCCCCGATCAGCGCCCCACCGATCTCGGTCCGGATGACGCTGGCTTTGACTACCGCTCGACCGATAAGCCGGCACGCGAGTTCCTCTTTAACGGGGGGCAGTGGATTGAAATTACCCCCAGCCTGTACGGCACCCATTCAGGCAGGCCTCTGGTGACCCAAGTTGCCGATGACTTCCTATATGTCGAATGGGATCGCGGCGGGGTGATCTATCAGGCCGAGGCCGGCGTATGGCAATATTTGGCCGGCACCATGTGGGGAACTATCAGCCCGGACCAGCGGCCCACGGACCTCGGAGCGCACGACGTGGGCTTTGATTTCCGGGGGACCGACCAGCAGCGGGAGTTCATCTGGTCCGGCGGTATGTGGGTGGAGATCACGCCGGTCACGGGCGCCCTGAACTTGACCCACCCGAACGTAGTCACGAAAGTGGGCGGTACCGCGGGACAGATCGTAGAGGGCGGGATCACCGATCAAAGCGCGGGTAACAGCGGCTCCATGATCATTACGGGCGCGGGAAACGTTGGCATCGGTGGAACTCCAGCCACCAGGCTAGGCGTAGCGTCAGCAGGCAGCATCGACGGCATTACGATTACGAGCGTCAACCGCGCCAGCATATGGCTCACCGTGACTAACGGAGCCAATTATAACTGGCTCATTCAAAATGGCGTTTCGAGTGTCGGTGATCTGCAGTTTCTTGTCTCCTCTGCGCCCGGGGCAACCCCTGCAGTCCCTGTGATGTCTCTGCTTTCAAGTGGTCATGTTGGAATCGGA
The DNA here is from genome assembly GCA_036489245.1 of Occallatibacter sp. Taxonomy (GTDB): domain Bacteria; phylum Acidobacteriota; class Terriglobia; order Terriglobales; family Acidobacteriaceae; genus Telmatobacter. The sequence continues at coordinate 16,854 of DASXGD010000333.1, forward strand.
ACGACAAATCCTCTTTATTCGTTGCAGTTAGGCGCGGATTCAGCCGCCAAGCCCGGCACGAATACCTGGACCGTGGCGAGCGACGGGCGGCTGAAGCGAAACGTGGAAGCGTTCACTCAAGGCTTGGAAACTCTGTTAGGGCTGCGGCCGGTGCAGTACGAATACAACGGAGAAAACGGCACGCCTGAAGGGATGCGCGGGGTGGGGCTGATTGCCCAGGAAGCGCAGGCCGTCTATTCGGGTTTCGTCCGCACCGCCCCGGGCAATATCGCCGGCCTGGACATGGACGTTCTCTTCACCAACACGGGTGACCTGGCCTGGATGATGGTCAACGCATTCCAGGAAATAAGTGATCGTATCGGGAAACTGGAGAAGGCTGTCGCCCAACTGGCCGGACTGCCATGATTCAGAGTGGAGTTGTCGCGAATCACGAATTTCGCTCTGGTGCGGGACGTGCTGACGGACCCCGTCATTTATCCGCTGATCGGAGACGATTACTCCCCACCAGTGGAAGAGTTCCGCGTAAATTCGCATCCGGATATCTGGTACGTGGCGGCTCTCGACCGTCACGGCCGGGCGATCGGAATGTTCAGCCTCTTCCCGCAGAACCGTGTCTGCTGGGAAGTGCATGTGGTGATGCTCCCGTGGGCCTCAACGAAAGAGAAGTGGAAAGCGGCGCGAGCGCTGCCGGCCTGGCTCGCCTCTCACAGCCCGTGCAGGCGCCTGACGGCCGCGGTACCGGCGGACAACTGGCCGGCACTGATCTACGGCACGCACGGGATCGGGATGAAGTATGTGGGACGTCACGAACGGGCCTTCATGAAAGGCGGACAGCTCCAGGACTTAATTCTCCTCGGGCTCTCCATCGGGGGTTAGAGATGGGCGAGCGTAACGCCCCCGCCCGTGTCAGGCGCGACCCTGAGCGCTCCCGCTTTACGCGGATGTCACGCAACTGCGGAAGACCGTTATGGACGCTGATCCAACGACCGGCAGAGTTCCCCTATGGCCGTAACCAGATTGCCAATCCGCTTATCGATGACGGCATCGCGCGATGCCTGTTCATATCGCGATTCCGATTGTTCGGCTTTATATTTCCGATCGCGTTCATCCCAGATGGCTTGATAATGCTTGTCTCTTTCTTCCATGCGGTGCCATATCGCCCGAATTTCCGTTTGCTGTTCGCGCCACAAACGGCGGTTTTCCTCGTAATCCTTGCGTGCTTGCTCGATGTGCGCAGCCGTCACATGTTCGAGTTGTTCCATCCGCTCATCAATACTCACGGGATACATCCTTGGCCGGATAGCGTCCGGCTGCTTTCAGTATAAGGGGGTAAACAGTGCCTTCGTTGGTCACATCGGTCATAGGCGGAATTCAAGGCGCAAGCGCATCGCATAACGCCGCGGACGAGCTGACCAAGGGCTACACGCAGGCCGGCCAGACCGTCACGGACGCGGCTGCCGGCGTCAACCCGGACATCCTGAAGACCTCGGCCGATGCCGGCGCGGGAGTGACCGGCGCCGCACAGACGGCCGGCACCGGAGTCACGGGCGCCGCGTCGACGGCCGGTACCGGCGCCACAACGGCCGCAAGCGATTTGAGCACCATGCTCAACCCGTACATGACGGCCGGCGCCACCGCTGCCGGGCAACTCACGGATGCCGCAAAACCCTTTACCGCGTCCATGATGGCGCAGTATTCCCCCGCGTACCAGTTCCAGCTCCAGCAGGGCACGCAGGCCGCCGCGCGCGCCGCCGCGGCCGGCGGGATGACGGGATCCGGCGGGACCATGAAGAGCCTGGACCGCTACACGCAGGACTACGCCGGCACGGCATTCGGAAACGCCTCGAATCTCTACAACCAGAATTTCAACCGTCTGGCGACTCTCGCAAACATGGGCCAGTCCGCGTCGACGACGGCCGGCCAAGCCGGCATCCAGACCGCGGAATACGCCGGCAACGCAGGCATGGCGGGAGCGGAGTACGCCGGCAACGCAGGAATCGACGCGGCCAAGTACTCCGGCACTGCCAACATCAACGCCCGCAACCTGGCGTCATCGAACACCCTCTCCGCGGCCAACTACCTGGCGAACACCCAGATCGGGGCCAGGCAGGCGCAGGCCCAGGGCGATTTGGGCGCCGCCGGGCAGTGGAACAACATGCTGGGAGGGATCGGCCAGGCCGCGAACACCGTCGCGATGGCCGGCATGGGTCCGGGAGGCTGGAGCACCAGCAACATCGGGCCGAATCTCTGGGGACGGGGGTAACACATGCCTATCGACTTCGCACCACCACCGGTTGGAAATATGCAGGGCTTCCAGATCCCCAGCCCTCAGACCCCGGACCCTCTGGCAACCCTCTCGCAGATGCAGCAGATGAAGACCCAGCGTCTGCAGCAGCAAGGCGCCGGTCTCCAGCTCCAGCAGGAGCAGCAGAAGATGGACAGCAATAAAGCCCTGCTGGCCGCCATGGCCGGGGGTGGGGGAGATATCGATAAGACCGTCGATCTCGCCACCCAATCGGGCAAGGTCCTTCCCGGCGATATTCTCTCGCTGCGCGAGCACCACCTGAAGATGCAGCAGGACGCGGCCACATTGGACAAGACGACGCGCGAGAACCTGGCGACCGACAGCGAGCGGTACCGGTCCCTGATTGCGGGAGGGCAGAGCCAGGATGACGTGGACGCTGCCAACGCGACGGCAGACAAGATGAACATCGACAAGCGGGTCCCGCGGTTCACACAGTACACGGACCCCAGCCACCTCTCGGCATTTTCCAACAGCCTGACGACGCAGGCGAACGTCCTCAAGGAAGCCAGCGAGCGGGCCACCGCGGGCAAGGAACAAGCGGCGCAGGCAGCCAGCGAGGCGCAGACCACGGAGACCAAGCAGAAGACGGCCGCGGGAGATCGCGAGGCCGCACGCAAGGAGCTGCTGGCAGAGGTTGACCCGGCCACGGGAATTGTCCCTCCGGACCGCGCGGCGCAGATTCAAAAGAAATATCCGACCGTCATGTTGCCGCAGACGGCTGCGGGAATCGCGGCCTTCGTTCGCTCCGGAGTCGATCCCAAGGACCTCCCGGAATACGACATCAAGAACAAACAGGCCGCGGCCATGTCCTCGATGAAGCCCCAGGACTGGGACACTTATCTGGACAGCGTCATTCCCCCCAGCGGGGACACCGCAGCCCTGAACGCGCGCACGAAAGCACAGGTCCGTGGCGCGATCGCGTCTGGCTCCCCTATGACCACCGTGCAGGGCATCGTCAAAGATGCCTCCGATCAGATCGGGCGCACGGAGACCGGAGTCCGTACCGCGAAAGCGACCGTCCCCATCAAGATCGAATTGGCGCAAGGCGAGGCCAAAGCCGCATTGACCGGGGCGGGAGTGAACGCGCCCGGCACGGCTGATCTCCACGGAGAGGACTACCTGAAGACAATCAACCCGGGTCTCGCGGCGCAACTGCGGAGCATCGCAAAGGGCGATACGCCGGCCCCCACGGGACGCGCCGCAGTGTCTGGCCCGGGCGCCATGCTGACGCGCGCGCTCTACCAATACGATCCGGAGTTTACTCCGCTGCTGGGCCAGATGCGGAAGGACACTCTGAAGGAATTCACCGATACATCGAGTTCTAAGGCCGGCGGCCAGTTGATGGCGTTGAACACGATGATTCACCATGCGGACCTCTATCAAGAAGTTGCGGACTCCATGAAAAACGGGAGTTGGCGCCCCGGGAATGCGGCCTACAACGCCGTTGCCACAATGTTTGGTAAGGCGCCGCCCATCGAAGCCAATCTCGTGGGACGGTTTCTGGCCGGCGAAACGGGCAAGGTGGTTGGAGAGCAGGCCCAGGGAGAAATCAACGGCATCCTCAAAAGTCTTGAGACGGACGCTAGTCCGGAGCAGATCAGTGCTGCGGGCCAGAGAATGCTCCAGATTGCCGCCGGCCGCATGATTCCGCTCAAAGAAAGAATCCAGAAAGCCAAGCTGGAGAAGTTCGTTGATGTCGTAGGTCCGGACGCACAGCAGATATTGAGCAAGCGTGGATTCGATCCGAACACGATGCAGCCGGCGCGGGCTGGTGCGGGATCTCCCACCGTAACCACCAAACAGCAGCGTGATGCTCTGCCATCGGGAACGGTTTACATCGGGCCAGACGGCAAGCAATACCTGAAAAAGTGATCTATGCCTGATCAGCAGACCAACCAATTTGGCGACGTTGCCGTTGATCAACCCCCGCCAAACCCACCCCAGACGACGAACCAATTTGGCGATTCTCCCGCGGAGGCAGGACCCCTGGCACCCATCGGTTACCGGGATGGCATGCCGGTTTACAGTATTGACGTCTACAACCGGGCAGTACCGCCGCAGCCACCCGTATACCAGGGCACTGACGCGCAGGGCAAGCCCATCGTCGCGCCCCCTCCGGGGCCGGCCGCGGCGCCGATGCCTTGGGAGCTGATGACCCCGTCGCAGCAGAGGGCGGCCTCTCCCGTCAGGCTGAACCCGCGCACGGGTCTGCCGATGACGCCCATGCTGATGGGAGATATTCCGATCGTCGACGCTCCCTTTACAGGCGCCAAGCGGGCGATCGGTGGCGTGGAACGGATCGGTGGCGCGGAGAATGCCCGGGACGTTGCCGGCGGCACGTCAGACGTCATCCGCGGCACGCTCGAGGCAGCCACCCCGCTTCTTCCAGGCGCATTCGCGGGAGCTCCCCTGGCGACGGCTCTCACGCTGGGTACCGGCACGGCACTCAGCGGCGGGACCGAGTTCCTCTTAAACAAACTGGGTCTCCCGAAGGAATACTCCGCACTGGCGAGCGATCTCATTGGGCTGTATGGCGCCCACAAGGCCTATGAGAAGCTGCAGGGGATTGGCCAGGAAAGGGCCACCCGCGCAGCAACGCAGGGGCCGGCCCCCGCGCCTTCCCCGGAGGCGGCCGCAGCCGAACAAGTGATCGAGCAAGGCAGGAGATACGGGGTCCGTCTGAGTGCCGGCGACGTCTCCCAAAGCCCAGGTCTCAAGAACGTCGAGGTTGCCGCCGAGAAGGTCCCCGGAGTGGGGATGGGAGGGTTCCGAGAGGGGCAGCAGATCGAAGCGAAGGCGGCCGCGGGAAGGGTCACATCCCAGCTTCAAGACGCTCTGATCGAGGCTGAACCGTCCGCACTTACAGACCTGCAGGACGCAGCCGAGGGAGGAGACCAGAGGGCTCGAAACGTTCTCGAGAAAATGAATGCGGCCGGCAATGATCCCGATCGGGTCATCCAGGCCTCAATCGGCCTCGGGGATTGGACAACCCGGCAGAGGGCGACGGAGCTCTACGATAAGGTCCAGAAATTAGCCGAGGACCACAACCTGGGCGACGTCCCCATGAATGCGACGGGCAAGGCGATCGGATCTTCGCTAGAACAATTGCGGCCGGCGAAACTCCCCAACAAAGAAGTCATCGGGCTGCTCGCGAAGATCAAAGAGAGCATCTCTCCCAAAGTGGATGAAGAAGGGAACCCGCTGCTCGATGATCAAGGGAGCCCGGTTGGACCGAACAACAGCTACAGCCTTATCCGGCAGTTGCACTCTGATCTCGGCGAGCGGATCCGCGAGTATTACCAGGGCAACAACGCCTTGATCGGGGAGAAGGGAGTCGGATACCTCGAGCGGGTCCAGAATGCCCTGGAAGACGACATGCGGAACTACGCCAAAAACAGCGGAGTTTCACAAATTGTCGAAGCAGGGGACGCCGCGGACCAATACTACAAATCGGCTCGCGTGCCCTACAAGAACGGGATGCTCGCGGCCGCCGCGACCAGTACGGAGCCCGATCAGATTTTCCAGCAGTTCATCAAGGAGGGCAAGGGTGACCGGGCACAGAATTTCTATGAAGCTCTGGACGACAGGGGCAAGGCCGCAGTCCGGTACAACATGGTGCGGAAAGCCGTGGACGACGCGATCAACCCGCAGAACGGCATATTCAGCCCGCAGAAATTCTTCACCTCGGTGGACAAGCTCGATGAGGCCTACGGGGTCTTCTTCAATGCCAAGGACAAGGCCGAAATCCAGGGGTTCAAAAACCTCATGGGGCACATCACGCGCGCCGGGCAATATGCCGAGAATCCGCCCACCGGCCAACGAATCATTCCGTATTTGGTAGGGGGCGCCATCGTTAAGGGACTATCGGCCGTCACGGCTCATCCTGTCCTGACGGGCGCCACGGCGGGGCTCATTGCAGGGGCCCGTGGCCTGTTTACCACGGTCAAGGGGCGCGATCTACTCCTGCAGCTCAGTGGGCTTAAAGAGGGCACTCCGCTAATGGATTCGGTGTGGCAGCGGATCGGGAAGGAACTGCGCCCACCGGAGAAACCTCCGGAGCCCCCGCCGGCAGGAGGAGCACCTCCACCTCCTCCAGGGGGAGGGGGCGCGGCACCTCCCGGAGCAGGAGCAGCACCGGCAGGACCGGGAGGAGGAGGGCCAGGCGCGCCACCCGCGGCGCCGGCCGGTGGGGGAGCTGCTGCGGCGCCAGAGGGAGGCGAAGGCCAGGCAAGCCTCTACGAGAGGCTCAAGGCTCAAGGAGACGCCGCACTCGATCGCATCCGCAAGCGCGGCTCCTACACCGGGGAGAGAGCCAACGCGCTGCCGATCCCCGACATGAAGGACATGACGATCTGGGCGGCATCGAGGATCGGGCAGGGTGTGGTGGATCCGGCGGCACTGCGGAAGGAAATCGTCGCGCAGTTCGGAAAGCTCCCGATGAGTGCGGTTCGGGAGATTGCAGGGCAGGCCCATGATCAGGAGTTGAAGAACGTACGCGACTACAGGCTGGGAATGCCCCTGGGCGACATTCACCCGCTGACGAGCGAGACCATCCCGCTGAACCCGGAGGTGGAACCTGGCTTGTCGAAGAAGAAAACCCGCTTATACAGCGGGCACGAACAGGGAACTGAGAGTAGAATCTGGACCCCTGAGCGGGAGGCAGCGGAGGGCCCGCTCGCGACCTCCAAATCCCCCTCCCAGCTCTCGTACATCGATGTTGCCCCGGAAGATGTGGAGGGGCTCAAGGCCGGCGAGAAGCCCGGCGAGAAGGGACGGAAGCTGATGGTCTACAGCCCGGGGCAAGACCCCGAACGCGCCACGGGACTGCTGACGGAGGACGTCCAGCGTTACCTGCAGGACATGGTACGCAAGCGGCTGGGCGAGGTTCCGGACGACGCGCCCGACAACGTGAAGATGCGGCGCCTTCTGCGCTACGGCCGCGGGGAATTCAAAGAGCAGCTCGGGATGCCCTATAGCGGAGTGGACTGGTACGGGCCTGACACCGTGGAAGGGGACCGCCTGCTGCGCCAGCAGCGGCCGGAGCTCGCGGACCCGGACTTCGACACCATCCAGAAGGCCATGAGTGCGGCCATGTCGAACAACTCCAATCCCCAGGAGGAGGCCTTCAACGGGGCTCGGATCTGGGAGGAGGCCTTCGACAAATGGAAGCGCAACCCGAAAAGCACTCTACAGTTCCCGGCATTCCAGCCCGATGGAAAGACCTCCTGGCCGGCGCAGGGCGCCGGCTTCCAGATTGCGAAATTGAACCAGATGATCAAGGAGCTCGGGGTTCACGGCGCAGCAGAGTTCCTGCGCGACCCTCAGGTCCCGGGAAGAAATATTAAGCACTTCGTTCCCAACGCGAAGGAAATTCGGCTGGACGAGCACTTCCCAGGTAGCATTGTGCTGGGTCCGAAAATCGGCGTCTACTTCAACCAGATCATGAATATCCCGCAGCCGGGCTCGGTGGTGGACGTCTGGATGATGAGGCGCATGGGGCGCCTACTGGGAAACCTGTTCGATACCAACGGCAAGGAGATCGACGCGCCGCGGACGGAGGGAGAACGCAACCTTTCAATGGACATGGATGCGCGCCTCGGGCGGGAGCACGAGCTCGCCACACGAGACGCGCAAAGCGTAGGCTGGCATTACGAGCAGGAACTGTACCGCCGGCTGGGACTCAACGTGAAGAGCTTCCGCCGGTCAGACGGAATCCGCAAGTACCTCGACTCACTTGGAATTAAGTAAGTCATCCCATTTGCTCTTGCCGGTGCGCTCGTATTCGTCCAGTTGCTCGTCCAGTTCCTTGCTGGCTTCTTTCAGCAGTTCACCGAACGTATACTTGTGGGCGTCTCCGGCCTTCTCGTGCCGGTGACGGACCCTGAGCAGAGCCCACTCCAGGGCTTCGTGGCTCTTCCGAATTTCCGCTATCGTCATCTTTATCCTCCGCTCATTGCCGCAGCCTGCCGGCGTGAAACCTGAAGCAGACGCAAGCACCTGTCCGTAAGCTCTGCCTCGTGAGAGCGTTCATTCAGGGACGCCTGGTTGTACAAGCGTAGCTGCTCTTCCCCTACCGCGGTTAACACCACCTCCGACTTCTCGCCGGCCCCGCGCTTTGCGATCCAACCGTTCTGAGCGACGGAGCCTAAGGTGTTGGCGTGTGCGTGGCGCAGATACTCGAGCGTCACATGGTTGTGATGAATGAATTTCAGAGTGCCGTACTGGTGACGGCTTAAGGTTCGATAGAGCAAGAGTTCTTCTCCTTTTAGTGTTGCTGTCGTTGGCCTCTCTGCATCCGCTTGAGATCTTCGATGAACCCGGTCAACTGGTCACGCTTCATTTCCATAGCCCCGATCGCATCAGCTAACGTCATCGGGACCGGCGCCTGAACTTCCATGGGGAAGAGTTGTCTCACGGTAACGTGTTCCGCACCATTCGCAGAGGCCTCGGACGGTACCGTCTTAACTACTCGCAAGTCCTCGGCATTCGCCATGTGCCGCAGGGGAGCAGGTATTTTGTGCCGATGAATCCATTCCCACATCTGCTGGTGATTAACACCGTATTTCTGCAGAAACGCTGACTTGACGCCGTTTTTTCGCGGGAGCGACTGATACTCACGCTTCAAATCATCGAGGGGCCCGCCGGCCAAATCGGCACGAAGGGACAACTCTTTCGTGCCCTCAAGCTTAAAGCCAGGGTGGCTGAGAGGATATGTCTGCTGGAGCTTATACAGCCATGAGGAACTCAGCCCATGCTCTTCTGCGTAACCTCTTGAAGAGCCCCCGGCCTCAACGGCTGCGTGGGCTTCTCGGAGAATCTGTTCTTTCTCGGCATCGGTTCGGTAATTCCGAGGCTTGCGTCTCTTCATCGATTTACATTGCCTCCATCTTTAGCTGACTTTCTTCTTCGTCAAATCAAACTCAATCGGTACAACCATCCTCGACGGATTTGTCCCGATTCGGAAGAACCGGTCTATGGGGTCGAGCTCATCGAGGAATTCAATTTCTATCATATGCAGCCTGTGCGCCGCCAATGCTTGTCCGTGCTTCTCGGCCAAGGACGGGATGAGGTTCTCAATCTCGTCTGAGTCAATCTCCACGCGATCTTCGAACTTCTTGAGGTAGCCGGCAAAGCCGCGGATCGCGAGGCGCATCTTCATTTACCAGTGCTCCACCACATACAACAGACAGATGGCGCCGATAATGAGCTCCACACAGATCCTCATTCGAGCCACGATCCACTTCTTGTCTTCAGTCGTCAAGCTCATTTTTCGCCCTTTCCGTTGGTGTGTTCCCGCGTCAACACCTGAATGAGGTTCTGCAGCATTTCTTCCGTGCGGAGCTGACTGGCGGAAAGCTCTTCGAGGCGCGAGCCTACGACGTCCAATCGCGTGGCTACCACATCCAGAGTCGCGTTGACACCCGTCAACCAGTCTTGATGCGTGTCGATACGGGAGCCTTGCAAAACCCGCATTTCACGCTCATGGCGGATTTGTTCCTCGAGTTGTTTCAGCTTCCAATTTTCAGGGATCACTTTGCCCACCTCGCTTGAGCAGCCTTCCTAGAAAGCTCGGATCTTCGTTTCTTACCAAGGGACTCTGCTCGAGCGGGTCCTCCTACAAGACCTCCCGAACGAGCAACCTCAGATCTTTGTTCGGGAGTCATTGTCACCATACGCCGCTGAGACAGTGCAACAGCGGCGGCATTCTTTCGTTTCGTCATGAAGCCCAGAATATCCTTTCTTCAGTCGCGCCATCTTCTCAAGGCCTGATCAAGAATTGCACGAGGTCTCGCAGCCCAAGAAGGCAAAGGTACCCCACCATTCCGAGAGCTGCATATAAGATCAGGTAAACCAGTGGACGGAAGACCCAACGTTCAACGAAGTCTGGAGTTTCGGCCGTCTTGATCAAACAAATCATGAAAGCCGCAAAACTGACACTGCCAACGAACCTCCAGTCTTCCAGCGTCATCGATGCACCAACCGGGTATCGATGCGCTCATTCAGTCGCTTCTCCATTTCGACCAAGTTGAGTTCGATTTTGGATAAGCCGCTCTCCGTGCGCTTCTCCATCTCAACCATCTCTAGCTTGACCCGTGATTCACTTTGGGCCATCTCCGTTTTGGTTTGGGCTGCCAGTATTTTAATCTCGGCCCGCAGCCCGCGGGATTCCGCTCGCAGAGCCCACAGGATCGGGCCGGTCACGGTAGCCAGGAACATGCCGCCAAAGGCTAGGACCAACTTCCAGTTTTCCGGATTCATTTCGCTACAGCCCTCCGCTTGGGAGCAACCGCCCACTTCGATACGGAATCCCAACGTGTCTGTTTGCAATTAGGACATTGCGCCGGCCTTCCTGGTTTTCGGGATGTCCAGCGATGCCCGCAGCGTAGGCATTTCAGTATATCGCTCATGCTAATCATCATACTCAATCTTTCACTTGCCTCCTTCGTAATAATAATAATATACTATTGGTATGCAAACAACCGTGCAGTTGATGAAGACCTCGACCGGCTGGAACGTTCATTACCAGTCTGGTCCGAGAGCAGAAGTGATCCGTAGCCTTTTCGGGACCGACATACTCCCCTTGCCGTACACGTCCGAGATGTCCTTCGCTGATGCGCTGGCGCAGTTCGTCCGCAACACACAGGGCGTAGTGAGCTCCGATGCCGCCGGCAAAGTGGTGCTCTCGTGAGGCGGCGCCCCAAGGCACGCTTCCTCGACCTCTCCAAGGTCATTATCGGCGCGATGACCGACAAGCCCTCTCAGACCGGCCGGCGCGTGCCTGAGGTGCGCGTCCCGGTCAAATCGAAGTACCGCGGCCAGTGTCCAACCTGCGGCGGCGCCAAGGTGGTCGAATCGCCCATTCCCGGCATCACGTGGCTCTGTCCGTATTGCACGGGATACCAAGGCTGCGGCCAGTGAACTCCCGCTCTCTGTACTTCGCAGTTCACGGGGAGCGGCCGAAACGCCGTTCCCCCCGCGCGCGGCGCCGCGGCCCAGCCCGTGACTGGCGCTACCTCGCCTGGATCCGCTCCCTGCCCTGCCTCTTGTGCGGGGACAAGGCAGAAGCCGCACACACCGGTAGCGACGGTGGGACAAGCATGAAAGCCTCGGACTTCTCCGCGGTCCCCCTGTGCCACCACTGCCACCAGGCCGGCCAGCATTCCTATCACAAAATCGGGCGGGAGGCTTTCGAACTCCTGCATGACGTCAATCTGGCGGCCCTCGTGCGCCGCCTCAATGATGCGTGGTTCGCCCATGCTCACGAGGTCAAATAATGCGTAATTACCTGGAAGCGATCCGCGGAGGCCTGGGCGGCCTCCTCCTGCTGTTGCTCTTCGTCCTGGTTGCTCTCACAATGGAGGGGCGATGAGCGCACCCGGATACTGGATGCATGAGCGGAGCGGGCGGCTGGCGCCGGCGGTGGAACGCTACCTCACCGGCGAACTGCAATCCGCGGACATCGCCCTCATTCGCGCCTATCTGCGGCAATGGATCAATTCACCCGTCTGGGATGCTAATCCCAACCTCGACGCGGAAGGCACCCGGCAACTGGCGGATATGCGATCGCGCGCGGCCTCGATCGAGACCCGTGAAGATATCGACGCCTGGCTGCACACGGCCACCGACATGGGGATGGACCCGCTATGACGCCTGAAGAGATGACCGGCGAGCAATTGCTCGCGCCCAGAGAGATCACTGCCTGCGTGGAAGCCACCGACGAAACCTGGAGCGTCACGTTGTCCTGCGGGCATGAGACTGTATTCATCACTCGGCCGCCGGCAAAATTGGAGGTGTGTAGTCAATGCGTCGATATCCTGCTTGAGAGACGGAGGCGGGGGGAAGGCGATCTACTCACCGGCAACCACGAGCGGGACATGGGAGGGCACGGCCAATGAGCGGCCGCCCCGTGTTCCTGCGTCCCCTCGAGCAGAGCTACACACCGTACCGCGAGATGGTCCGGTGGCGCCGCCGCTTCTGGCTCTCAGTCGGTCTGTGGGTTGGCCTGGTTCTCTTCCTGTTTGTCCACCGCTAACGGAATTGGCCTGATGGTCTGTTCGTGGCTCCACTGCATCAGCTCCATAATCGTGCTGTTGCTGAACAGCTTTCCCCAGCCCTGGTGAGCCACCCAATCCGCGCAGAGCTCATCGAGTGCCTTGTGCAGCTCGATGTGACGCGCCCGGTGTTCGGCCTCGGTCATCATTGCAGAAGAACCTTCAAGACCGCGGAGTTCACCTCGCGCGTCTGGTCCCGCGTCTTTTGGCTTGTGCCTATGGTCCCCATCGACAGAACGCAGTTCACTGTCCATATTATGGCGGCAAGTCCGTTGATCCAATCCCCGTGCCGGAAGCGGCCGATCGCAAAGCCCACGTTCACTGCGATCAGCAGCAACAGCAGGCGCCTGAGCCAACGGATGTCGCGATCGTATTTCACTGCTGGGCAATATATCATAGCCAATGATTCACAGCCCCAACTGCTCCTTGGTTCGACGCAGGAGTTCCCAGCCATCTTCCAGACTCAAGTGCTGCCGCCGCATTTCCTTCCAGGTAGCAGGAATCACGGGAGGATGGTCCGTGGGCAACTCCAGCCATTCGGCCTGCTTAAGCCGCGCCCATGCGAGTTTCTTACGGTTCTCTGGCTTGTTGCGCTCCCGTGATGGCGCGTCTAGCAGCCGCTGAAGCAGAGCTTCTATGTGTTCATAGTCACCGGGGTCCATCGCTTCACCATGTCTGTTTGATCCGTGGAATGTAATACACGTCTTTGCTGTTGTCCAGAACCTCCGCGAACAGGACAGCGACAATCTCCCTATTCCTGGCTGCGAACTTCTGGCAGGAAGCCTCATATTCCTGGAGGCATTTTGCGAAGTCGTCATCCGCGTCCTGCAGGCGCCGCGGGATGCGCCGGCCGCGGCGGTTGATCCGCTGTCCGTGAGTCATCACCTTATAGAGTATTTGTGCGCGCCGGTCACTTGCCTTCACCATGTCGGCAACAGCCTGAAACCAGCTTTGAAACTCCAGGGATAGGGCCGCGGCGCGGCGCCTTTCTCTCTCGTCATCTCTCATGCCGGGCATTCTATATCAAATGGCTGTCTACCGCCAGTCAGGCAGAATACCGGTTCTCAATTGAACCCATCAATCCACCTGCGGACTGCGGCCGGATCGTTGTGCGCCCCATAGAACATCGGCGCAATCCGCAGCCCTATATGGTCTTTAAGGTCCGGATGCTTAGTGAGGTCTGACATCATCGACGTCATGGCCTCCAGTGGATCTCGAGGCAGATATTCGCGAGCCCGTTTCTTCGCCCACTCAAGATGGTCGTCGCGCGTCATAAGCTTTACACCGCTGTCTGGTCACTGCGCCAGAAGATCGAGGAGGCCTCGGACGGCCGGTCCAGCTTACGCTGCACCCTCATCCCCATGCGGAACACCATCCGCGCCAGTTGGTAGACGTACGTGGGAAGCACCGTGCCGACCGGTACGCCATGTGCGCGCACAATGTCTATCACATAGGCGGACAGTTCCTGGTCGATTTCATCGTACTCGGCGCCGATCGCTTCGCACATCAGAGCACTGAAAGCCCGATCCTCCCGGGCGCGGGTCACTTCGTCGTCGAACTCCTCGCTGACTGCGCGCATCGCTTCGCTGATGTTCATTGTTCAGGTCCTCGTGCCAGCGATTGTTTCGAGTAGCCTATCTTCACGAATTGGGCATTTTCAGTTTCGATGAAGTATACATGGCCGATCTTTTCGCGGCTCATCGCCAGTCCCTCAGTCGCTTCGCTCGAGCTTCATTGGCTTCGCCGGTCAGTTTCGCATAGATCAGCGTGTTCTGAATATTCACATGTCCTACGTGAGTCTGCACGTCCATGATCGATTCCCTCTTATCGCTCAATAAATGAGTGCAGCAGGTGTGTTTCAACGAGTGCGGATGCGCCTTTTCTTTCGGGATCTTCGCTATCTCGCAGTATTTTCGCATCAACTGCCAGAGACGCTGCCGGGTGATCCTGCCCCTCTCGCGCGAAGGAAACAGGGGCCCGTCAGTAATTCCACGCTTTCGAATCCACGCCCTCAAGGCCTGGGCGGCGATCGGAACCACCGCGGCCTCGCCGCTGATCGATCCCTTGAGCCTGTGGATATACAGCCGGTCCAAGTTCAGGGCCGACCCTTGGCGGAAGTCGGTCATCTCCAACTTCCCGATTTCTCCGGCACGCAGACCGTGATGATAGAGCAACCGGAATATGGCCCGGTCACGCACATCACGTATGGCGCTGAAAAACCTATCCTTTTCAGGCACTGTCATGTAGACGATCTGTTTTTTGGGTGCGCGTTTTCTTGCCTTTTTTGGGCTTTTTTTCGCCAGTTTCACTTTTTGATTGTAACGTAAAACTCAGGCTTATTTTGCGCCCATTTCACCCATATAAACAGCACGAGGCGCGGCTATTGGCTCCTCCGTAAAGTAAAACTGTGGAAGTGGCGAAATTTGACAAAAAAAGCTCGCTATGTGTGCTTTGGGCGCCCGACCGGCTGCGCCGGCCGGGCGGGAATGGACACATTTGACACACCCAAAGGGGGGGGTAAAACTTCAAAGTCTGGGCTCTATCGCCCCGTCTTCCGAGAATTCATCTCGAGCGGGGATCGCGAGCCACTCCGCGGAGAGCAGCCGCATCTCGTCATCGCTGAGACCGCGGCGCAGATGCAGGCAGACGGGCCTCCACATCTCGACGCTCTCTCCATTCCCTACTCCGTGGAGAGCGACGTCCAGCCGGCGCCTGGCTTCCCGGCGCACACCATCTCCCCACCGGTCTGTCGGAACGATCTTAGCCCTTGCGGACACCCTTGCAATGGAGGCGTGCCACACGGGCCGCCCAGAGTTCACCGTGAGTCATTTATTGACGGTCAGGATGAGAGACCACTGCTCGTCAAGAGAGCGGTATGAATCACTCCCGCCCCTTGCTCTCGCCAGTGGGTGCGTAATCGCATACCCCTGCATTCGGGTCATACATTGTCAAGCTTAAATCAAGAGCGTAGAGTCTACGCATGGAGTTTCTATTCGGTCTGGCGATCGTTCTGGCAGCCTTGGTCCTCATTCACAGCTTTGGCTTTCACGGCCGGCGGTAAGCTTCCCTGCAGGCGACGTTGACACTCGTGGGATCATCCGGCCTGCCGGCCGCGGTCACCATCGCACTCAGCCCGCATTGCTCACAGGAGAGATGCCAGAGCCCGCACTCTGGCGCCGGGTACGGAAGCTTGACTAGACAGGTGGGTAGACGGCCGTCCGACACGTCGAGATCGATGCCATTGGGATAGTCCAGGATTGGGATCGCACTGCGCTTTGCCGCGGCCCGATGGGTGGAAGTGGATTTCCATTCGTAGAGTCTACACCTCCCACCAGAAACCGGAAAATAAGCCGGCAATCCTATTTTCCGGTTCGGTGGTATTTTGCCGCTACTTTGCCGCTACTTTGGTGCCTCGTAGTTGGCGTCCGCGGAGCAAAAATATCCGTAACCTCAACAAACCAACTGTCTACCCACTGTCTAAATTGTCCCCCCTGTGGTATTGTTCTATCCATGTCAAAATTCACGGAATGGCCCACGAAGGAACCAGCCGCGCAACGTATTGGCGTGAGCGTCAAGACGCTCGAGCGCATGGCCGATGCCGGCAAGATCGAGCAGAAGATGCGCCCGCGCGTAGGAGGAACCCCACAGGCGATATTCAACCCGGAGGATGTGGAACGGGAAGCCGCCAAGCGCGCCCAGGCTTATGTCATGACGGAAAAATCGGATAGCCTCGCGAAGACACTATCCGAGACGGTGGAGCACTTCACCAAGGCTAACGGGACTGCCCCTCCGGGGACAGCAAGCTTACCTGCGGTACGGAGTGGGGAGATGGTCACCTGGTCCCACCCGGCCGCGGAACTCGCGCAGCAGCTCGCCGCCGCGGCCGCCGTTCGCGTGCCGATCGCCGACAAGCCGCGCGTCACCATGTTGGAGGCGATTTCCCTTGGATTCACCCGTGAGAACCTGCGCGAGCTCGTGAGGACAGGCGAACTCGCGAATATGGGTACGCCGCACCGGTTCCGGTTCCGTAGGCGTGACCTCGACGCGCTATGACGGGATGGACAATTTAGACACTGGCTGGACAGTTAGTTTGTTGAACTTGCAGCCGAACTTCGCGGTACCGCCGCTGTTTGGGGCTGCGAAAGGTCGACCTCGGCGAGCTTGACGCCGGCAGCCTGAAGCCGGTGTAGGAGGCCCTGTCCGAGGTGAAGCAAGAAGAGATCACGCTGGCGGCTCTCAGCGTTCGGGCCCGGTGAAGCCAACCGTTCCCGTGCCTGGAGGGCCGCCCGAATGATCGCTAATTGAGCAATGGTAAATCCCTTCCTCTCGCTCTGATGCATAGAACTTTTCCTGCCTCTGCTGCCAGGCGCACCGTTCGAAATCATGGGCGCCTGGCGCATATTCCACCCCGCACGACGCGCAGACCCAGGTGTACGGCTGTCCGCATTGTCTGCATACCCCGTACATTCAGTCCTTTTCGCTCTGCCGGGCTCGCCGGGCCTCCCGTTCCTTTTCAAAGCGGACGCCGATCATAGCGGCCCACTCCGCGAAAGCCTTCTCACACGCCAGACGTTCGGCCGTTGTAGACTGCCATCCCTGGCAGTGCTCCCATCCGCAATCGCAAGGCGCGACAATTCTCCCGGCTTCACGCAACTGTTCAACGGTGAGGCCGCTGCGCGCGGCATATTGGCGTTCGAACTCTTCAGCAGTCATAATCCCCAACCCTCATTCCTGGCTCAATAGAGGCCTGCAGCGGTCCTTCCGGGCCCTCCGGGTCTCCAAGGCCTTGGCAGCCCACTGTGGGTAATCGTGGCGCTTGTGGCACGTACTACAGAGGCCTGCCAGATTGTCATCCGTACGATTCCTTGCATCACCATCCAGGTGGGCCACCTCAATCCGCCGCGGGATGCGGCCGCACCGCTCGCACCGGCCGCCGCAACGCTTGAGGATCCGCGGCCGAATGACAGTCCGCCAATGGTGACCGTACAGGTGCTTCAATTCAGGCGCGATTGGCATCAGTTCTCCAGGGGTGGCTCACCCGGTGAGCCAGGGGTCGTAGACTCTACGAGTTCAGGAACTCGTACAGCGTACGAGGGGTCCAGATCGCGGTGGGACCACCCCTGGCCGTCCTGGTAGCCGTGGCCGGCATACGGATGGTGTTTCCAGTCTTCAGGCGCGTGGGCGCGCTTATTCGCGCAAGCAGGGCAGGTTTTCAGCGGCACAGTTGAAGCATCTTCCATCTACACCACCATTTTCAAGCGAAGTCCCGCATTTAAAGCATCTCGGGACTTCAGATTGCATCGGGGGACCGGTGTTGGTCTGCAGAAACTCCTTCGTGAGTTCCGGAAGGGCGCCCGGGTGGCGGACGCGGTTGAGTTTTGGTACCAACCATCTCAGGAATTCTTGGGATCGGGAACCGAGGGACCGTAGGGCAGTAGCGGATTGCTTGGGGGTGGGTACGCCATCTTTGCCGGCAGCCTCCCAGGTCGCGACGTGCTGGGAGTGGAAGTCCGGGGGCTCCGGTTCCGGGTTCGTCGTCGTCGCTTCCTTGGAGGGTAAAGACGACGACGAATCCCCCTTAAAAGTCTTAGAGTCTTCGTCAATAAGGATAGGCCCGCGCGGAGTCCGCAATGCTTCGAACTCTTTGACCGCTGCTGACCGGACTTTTATAGCCTCAAAGTACGCTACACGGCGGACTTCAAAATCCTCAAAGTCCGCTGCGTAGCGGACTTTCCACCAGTCGCGAAACTCGAGGCGAAAATTAGGCGAATGAAAGTCCGGTACAGTGCGGACTTTCTGGGGGTGAATCCCTGAGTCCGCTGGGAAGAGTGCACGTGCAGTGCCGAGTCTAAGATACCCAAGTGCGCGCCAATATGCAACTATTTCGCTGATTCTCTGTTTTCCTGTTCCTATATCGGCCGCGGCGTCCTTCTGGCCCAGCGGGGCCTTGCCCCCCTTCTCCCGAACCGCAAAGTCAGAATAATTACCCCAGGATTGTCTGTAGAGCCACAGAAGGAATCGCCATTCAAGAGGGACGCCTTCATCAACGATTAAGGCGTCGATTGCGGGATTAAAGCATGCCGTATATGGGAGCCTCTTCCCGCCGCTATCCACACGCTTGGAGAAGAAGGCCGCGGCCAAGTTGATCCATTCGCCGGCAGGGGCGGCACTCACTGGATGCCCCCTTCCGGGGGGGCAATAGTATTAACTAATTCCAAGAAACTCGTTCGGGCTTTGAGGAGGGATGGCTCTGCCTCTGTTTCAAAGAGATGGCGATGTTTTCGATGATGTTTCCGAATCCACCGGAGACGCTCCCGGCGTTCTGCTAATGTGCAATTTGAAGGGATGTCGGCGCGGTAGAAGCGGACTAGCTCCGTCAGGTACCGCCGCAACACAACGCTAGACGGTGATTTACCCTCGATCCACTCGCCCAACAGGATGTCATCCACCTTGGGATCCGGCGGCCAACCTTCAGGCACAGAATCGTCTGGTTGTGGTACAGTGGTCCTCGCGGACCCGTCCGGTCGTTTCATTTTGCGATGCTTCCTTCCGGCCGGGTCAAAATTCAGGCGTCGATGCTGACAACATCGGCGCCTTTCCTTTTGCAGGAAGGCCCAGCCAATTACCCCCCACAGCATATCACGATGCCAAAACGTGTATTCCCTTTCACGTTTTTGAGGGTAGGCATACAGACTGCGAAGGGATCCAGGAATCCCCCTTGAACGTTTGTATGGGGAAATGTTATGGTTATTCTGCATTGCGGTTAACGGCTGCCCCCTCACTCGGGGTGGTTATTGCAAAATTTCCGGCTGCTATCCGGAGAGTTTGCGCCCTGTGTTAAAGCGCCGGAGAAAGCCTTTCGGATGAGGGAAGGCGTGCCCATTTGGCGATGGACCACTCCACACGGTGCCCTACTCCGTGGGGTTTTCCCGGCGTTCGTGTTGTAAGTCACTTAGTCAGTTACATTCGGACTTCGATCTCCAGCGAAATGATATACCCCTGCGCGCGAAATGTTCAAGCGCCATTTCGCCCACAGTAATTCGCAGATGTGTTGATTGGAGTCTCGGAGTGCCACGTAAAGCCAAGCCGCCATCGGCACAAGCGCAGTGGGCCCAGCGGGCGAAGCTGGTTGAAGAGTTCGCGCTGCTCGACCAGGAGATCGCGAACTTCAAGCCGCGGATCTTCCGTCACCAGAAACTGCGCGAGCTGATCATGAGCTGGTATCCCGGCCAGGCGCCCGAAGAAGAAGTTGTTGTCCCGGGCACAAATTGCGATATTGTTGTAAGCGCGCGGGACAAAATCCGCGCCGTGACAGCGCAGGGAAAACAGAAGCTTTTTAAGCTTTGGGGCTCCGCAAAGTACATCGCCAACAGCAGCGTCCTGCTGAAATCTCTCCCGGACCCCAAAGATGAACTTGGCCTGTACACCGTGCAGGCCTTGACTGGACCGCGTCACTTGCGGGTAACCGCCAAGCCGCGATCCGCCGCCGGCAGCAGTAGCGCCGCGGCATAGACGTCTCTCGGAGGAGACGGGCCAGTTAAACAACTCCGGTCAATTCGACGGGAAAATTGTGTTCAGAGCAGATAGCCGTTTGCCGGTAAGGGCAGGCCCGCGGCTGATAGAGATGGCAGACCCGGCACGGATACAAGTGTTGCTACGTGCCGCCAACGCGCAACCTATCCTCTCCCAAAAACGCCATCTCGTAGGAATCCAGTTACTCGATTACGGCGACTCTTCGCGGGTGCCGAGTAAGTGGGGCTGTCCCCAGAAGCTCACCACTAACCTCGAAACTGACGATAACCCTCCGCGCGTCTGGATGTTCAAGCGGATAAGGGGCCGGTGGTGAGGCATTGTGCCCCCTTGGATTGTGTGACCTGTGGCGACTCATCCTCGTTGTGGGCCGCCATCATGAGGGGGCTACCCCATTGAATGCCCCGTAAGAAGAAGGCCGAGGACCCGCGGAGTGTCCACGAGAAGCAGAAAGAGTTCCTGGCCGCATTTGGCGACACCCTCTCCGTGGCGCGCGCCGCGGATCTCGCGAATGTCGACCGGCATGACCACTACAACTGGCTTAGAAGACACAAGAGCTACTCCCGGGCATTCGAACAGGCCAGGGAGATCGCCGGCCAGTGTCTCGAGGCAGAAGCCGTCGATCGGGCGCTGTCTGGCTGGCTCGAGCCCGTCTATTACCAGGGCGCGGTATGCGGGGACGTGCGGCGCTACGACAGCGGTCTGACGCAGTTTCTTCTGCGCGGTTTGCTGCCGGAGCGGTATGGCTCCAAGACGGAGATCACCGGCCCGCAGGGAACGCCGCTGCAAGTCAAAATCGAGGTCGAATTCGTAAAACCGAGTGACCCTTCCGCAGATCCTGCCAACCCGGGCTAAATTCCCGGATAAGCTGCAATTCCTCTTCGAAAAAGCGCCCTACAAAGTCGCCTACGGCGGCCGCGGCGCGACGAAGAGCTGGGGATTCGCAAGGGCCCTGTTGATCCGCGGCACGCAAGAGAAGCTTCGCATCCTGTGCGCGCGGGAGACGCAGAAGAGCATCCGCGATTCGGTGCACCAGCTCCTGCAGACGCAATTGACGGACCTCGGCCTCGACTCCTTCTACCGCGTCGAGAAGGCCGCAATCTACGGCCTCAACGGCACCACAATCCTCTTCGCCGGCCTGAAGCACAACGTGGACAATCTGAAATCCATGGAGGCCATCAACATCTGCTGGGTGGAGGAAGCGCAAGGCGTTTCGAAAACCTCTTGGGACAAATTGATTCCCACGCTGTACCGCATCCCCGGCTGCGAACTGTGGGTCTCCTTCAATCCGGACCTCGAGAGCGACAACACCTATCAGCGTTTCGTGGTCGATCCGCCGGAAGGCGCGGTGGTGGTCAAGCTGACCTACCGCGACAACCCCTGGTTCCCCGAAGGCCTGCGCCGGGAGATGGAGCAGGCGCGGCGCCGCAACGCAGACGAGTACGCGCACATCTGGGAGGGGACCTGCATCAACACCCTCGCCAACGCGATCTACGCGAATGAACTGCGCCAGGTCGATATCGAGGGCAGGGTCCGCCGGGTCCCGTATGACCCGACCAGGCCGGTGGACACCGCATGGGATCTCGGCTACGGCGACATGGTCTCGATCTGGATGTTCCAGGCGTTCCCGATGGAGTACCGCGTCATCGATTATGAGGAAGGCCAAAGAGAAGCGATCCACCACTACATTGCGGAGCTGCAAAAGCGCGGCTACATGTGGGGCACGGACTATCTGCCGTGGGACGGAGGCCTGAAGGCCTTGGGGACCGGCAAGTCGATCGAGGAGCTGATGCGCGCCGCCGGCCGCCGCGTGAAGGTGGCCACCCGACTGCCAATCCTCGACGGCATCAATGCGGTTCGAACGATATTTCCCTTGTGTTATTTCGACGAGGGGAAATGCGCCGAAGGGATTCGGCACCTCCGCTGTTACCGGTACGGCGAACTGAAGTCCTTGGAGGGGCCGACTCGTGAGCCCCTCCATGACCTGCATAGCCACGCAAGTGACAGTTTTCGCTGTATGGCAGTGAGCATCAGGCAACCCCAGAAAGAGCGTGAACGGGAGCAGCAGAGGCAGAAGCAGTACGTCAGTCCGTGGAGTTGATCAATCCCAACAAAAGGAAAAAACGATGTCGACCGGTTTCTTCGCGTATGTTCAGATTCTTCAAGGTCCGCCTCCGGTAATTGGTGGCGGGCCAGCAAATCCTCCCGTTTATCCCGGTGGAGGGCCGGCCTATCCGCCGGGCCTGCATCCCGGCGGCGGGCCTATGCCCGGTGGTCCCGTTGACCCCGGATATGGGCAGGGGCATCCGTTGCCTCCGCACCTCGGTGGTGGCCCGGCATATCCGCCGGCCTATCCCGGTGGTGGGCCTGTTTATCCGCCGGGATTGCATCCCGGTGGTGGGCCTATGCCCGGGGGTCCCGTCGATCCCGGCTACGGACAGGGGCATCCGATACCGCCGGGCATCTGGGGCGGCGGCTCGCCTCCTCACGTAGGCGGCGGGCCGGCTATCCCGCCCTACTACCCTGGCGGCCCCGTTTACCCGCCCGGCCTGCATCCCGGTGGTGGTCCCGTCTATCCCGGTGGGCCGGTCGATCCCGGCTGGGGACAGGGCCATCCGACGCCTCCGGTAGTTGGCGGCGGCCCCGCTTATCCTCCCGGTCTCCATCCTGGCGGCGGCCCGGTTGAGCCTCCCACGCTTCCGCCGGGATCGCAGTTGCCGCCCGATCAGCTCTGGCCGCCAACGGATCCGCCTAAGCCGGGTGACCCGCCCAAGCCTCCGGTGGTAGTGCCCCCGAACAAGTTGGCCGTGCTCCTCTGGGTGCTCGGCATGGGCTACAAGTGGGGCATCATCGACAAGCCGGCCGACAAACCGCCGGATGCCAAGCCGCCGGTAGCTACCCCGAAATAAAGCTTCCCTCTTGGGGGAGGGGAAGGGGGCTGGTGGGTTTCCATCTACCTGCTGGCCCCCCAATTCAGGAGATTTGAATCATGAGACTGAGAGCCAAAGTAGAGCTGGTATATGCGGCAAAGGTCTGGCCGCCCGGTTCACTCTTCGACGCGCCCGAATCGTACGGCCGGCAATTGATCAGCCGCGACGAAGCGGAACCCTTCAACCTCGAGGACCCCTCGACGCGCACGCTGGCGGATGCGATCGAGAACCTGCAGCCGCCGCCGCCGGTTGAGTCCTCCGTATCTCTCAGCCCTACCGGTGCGATACCGGCCGCAGCCGGTGGATCGGACCTCTTCCGGGTGAACATGACAGGTGAGGGGATGTGGGCCGCAACCACCGACACCCCGTGGATCACGATCGATTCTCCCACCACGCCGCAGACGCAAAGCGGGGACGTGCATTACACCGTGGCCCCCAATTTCGATCCGGCCGTCCGTGCCGCGGATATCACGGTCAACTCCGAAGCCTTCACGGTGACCCAGGCCGCGTCTTCCTTCCTTCCATGATGACGATGGGAGAGCACATCCAGTCGAAGACCAACGTGGAGTGCCCTATCTGCGGAGGCCACGGCTGGGTCTGCGAGGCTCACCCGGACAGGCCTTGGGAGAGCGGGAGTGCGCGGGACTGCGGCTGTGGCGCGCCTGGCATGCCCTGTCGCTGCACCGGGATCGAATGACCTACGGTTCGCTGTTCACCGGAATAGGGGGCGTGGATCTCGGCCTGGACAGGGCCGGGATGGAGTGCCGGTGGCAGGTAGAGATCGATGACTACTGCGTGAAGGTCCTGAAGAAGCACTGGCCGGATGTAAAACGGTATGGCGACATCACCAAGGTCAACGGAA
>DASXGD010000340.1:0-18317 GCA_036489245.1 Occallatibacter sp.
TTCGTCGTCGATGAGGTGGTGGGCGTATTCGGCGGCTTGCAGCGGAATGACACGAAGAACAGAACCGACGGCGGCGCCGATGGTGAGCGACTTGAGGATGGCGCGTCGGGAGGGAGAGTCCATGTTCAGAGTTCCCCCTTCTTGGCCTGATCGAGAAGATACTCAGACGTCTTCCACGACAGGGCCATGATGGACAGGGTGGGGTTTTTGTCGGGGTTGGAGACAAAAGGGGCGGCGTCGGCGACGAACAGGTTCTTTACGTCGTGGGCCTGGCAGTTTTTGTTCAGGGCCGAGGTCTTGGGGTCGTTGCCCATGCGGATGGTGCCGAGTTCGTGAATAATTGCCCCGCCCGTGGAGATGCCGCCGCCGGGTTGCTGTACCAGGGCGTCGCTCTCGCCGGCGGCGGCCTTTTGCGGGTGACGGCGGGTGCCGGCGATGACGGTGCCGCCCGCGGCTTCGATGATGGAGCGGAAGGTCTGCTGCATATCGGCCGCCATCTTGCGTTCGTTCTCGCCCCATTGCCAGTGGAAGCGCAGGACGGGAATGCCCCACTTGTCCTTCACCTCGGGGTCGATGTCGCAGAAGCAGTTTTCGTTGGGGATCATTTCGCCTCGACCGCTGAAGCCGATGAAGGTGCCGTACATGCTGCGGCATTTCTGCTTGAGGCTGGCGCCGTAGCCTTCGTGCTCGTCGCAGACATATTCGAAGCCGCCGACGCCGGGCATGTCGCGCCCGCCGCCGAACTCGATGTGATAGCCGCGGAGGAAATCATTCTTTTTGCCGAAGCGCCACCAGGGCATATACATGTGCATCCCGCCCACACCATCGTGGTTGTGGATGGGCATCTTTTCGAGCTGGGGGAAGTATCCGGCCAGGTCGCTGCCCACGGAGTCGGTGAGGTAGCGCCCGACCACGCCCGAAGAGTTGGCAATTCCGTTGGGAAAGCTGGGGGAACGCGAGTTCAGCAGAAGGCGGGCGGATTCGCAGGCGCTCCCGGCGACGACGACAGCCCTGGCATAAACGCGCTGCTCAGTGCGCGTGGTCTTGTCAATGTAGGATACGGCCTCGGCTTTGCCGGTATCGTTGACCACGATCTCGCGCGCCATGGCATTCGCGATCATGGTGAAGCGGCCGGTTGCGGCCGCGGGTGGAATCATGACCTGGCTGGAGGAGAAGTTGGACGCGGTGCGGCAGCCGCGTCCGCATTGAGCGCAGTAGTGGCACGCGTCGCGGCCGTTCAGCGGCTTGGTCAGGATGGCAAGACGAGAAGGGATGCAGGTGATGTGGAGTTGGTCGCAGGCCTTCTTGATGAGGGTTTCAGTGCAGCGGGGCTTGGGCGGCGGCTGGAATACGCCGTCGGGCGCGTTGGGGACGTTTTCCTTCGACCCGAATACGCCGATGTAGGCTTCGACTTTGTCGTAGTACGGCGCGAGTTCCTCGTAGGTGATGGGCCAGTCGTCTCCAATTCCATCTGTCGAGTGGGGCAGGAAATCGGCCGGTCCGAAGCGCAGCGCGATGCGTCCCCAATGATTGGTCCGGCCTCCCTCGATCCGAGATCGGAACCAGCGGAAGGATGACCCGGGGGCGGTGGTGTAGGGCTCGCCTTCGATGTCCCAGAATCCGTTGGGGGCCATGAATTCATCGCCGATGCCGCGCAGGCGGCCACCGATGCCGATGCCGCGATGGGGCAACTGGTAGGGCCACATATGCTCTTTGAAATCCCGGTCCGGATCGAGGCGCGGACCGGCCTCAAGCATGACGACGTTCAGTCCGCCTTCAGTCAGGACCTTGGCGGCGGTTCCGCCTCCGGCGCCTGATCCGACGATGCAGACGTCGTAGACCTTGCGGGGCGGGTTGATTTCAAGCATCGGTTCACTCCAGCGGGGGATGGTCTAGCGGCCTTGCGGGTCTGCGGCGATGCGCTCGCAGACCCGCACAGGATTCACTTTCCGAGCAACGAACCACTATATCTGAAGCTCGTGAGCGAAATCCTTGTCTCTTCGGGGAAGACGCAGGGGCGCGGCCAGCCGTTCGGCAGAAACGACGAGGGCCGCCGCGATGACGCGACGGCCCCGACTGGTGGAAAGAGGCCTACGACTGGGGTTCGGGTTCTTCCTTCGGCTTCTTTTCTTTCTCTGGTTGGGGTTGCTGTTTCTCCGGCGCTTTAGAAGCGGGTTCGCTGTTTGGCCGGGACTGAGACGGAGGCCGAGCGGCGTGGGCCGGGGGGGGATTTTCGGGCTTTGGTTGCGGCGCAGGGTGCTCGCGAGGCGGTGGGACCGGCTCAGGGGCTGGTCGTTCCACTGAATGGGTGGGCGGCGGAGGCTGGAGCTCTGGAACTGGCACCGGCTTCTCGGTTGATCGAATAGGCTGCGTGGGCTGGTGGGTGGGATGAGGCTGTTCCGGCGGGCGTGGCGGAGCCTGCGGCTGCGCCGGAGGCCGGATTCCCGGGGTAGGGATCGGAGCTGGTTTTTGCTCGTTGGGCGGCAGTTGGCCGGGTCGTTCGCCGGGGGAAGGTGGAGTTGTGCCAGCCGGATGTGCGGGGACCGGCGGTAGAGCGGGACGATTGGCTGCCGGCTGCTGCGGGGCGGATGCCGGCTGCTGACCCGGGCGCGGAACTGGCGCTGTTTGCATTGCCTGCCGCGCGGCGGGCGTCATTTTCACGTTGGGTGGCGGAGCGATGACGGTGCGGTTGGGCAGGCGCGGAGGCGGCGGAGCGGTTTTGACCGGGGGCTGCAGGGGTTTCGCTCTGGGCTGTGCCGCGACCGCCAGTCCTTTGGCGTCGATCAAGACCGGACGCGCCACCGCAACGGGGACACGGCGGGCGGGGGGCGCGCTGATTTTGGCCTGGGTGGTGGGAGCGACCTCGGGCCGGGCTATCACCTGAACGTGGGCCATCTGTTGGGGATCGATGTCAACGGCCGCCCGGGCAACGGGGCGTCCCGCGGCAAAGTCTTCGTGGCGGATCGCCGTCACACCGGCGGTGCGGTTCACGTAAGTAATGTTGGTCACGTTGACGATGTTTACGTAGGTCTTCTGCACGTGGACGACGCGGGTTTCCTGAATGTTGGTGATGTTGACCCGGTCAACATAGCGGGGGCTGCAGGGATACCAGGGCCGATATGCCTCGCCTGGGCCCAGGGGGAACCATACGGAGACGCCGCTGCCTCCAGCCTGGATACCGCCCGCGAAGACGACCAGCGCGGGCGACCAGACGGGATGTTCGGCGCGCGGGCCGGGAACCCAGCCCCACCGGCCGCGGTAATTGATCCAGCGGCCGAAGTGAAACGGCGCATAGCCCCATGGCTCGTCCTCGACCCATGTCCAACCCCACGGGTCACGATTGATCCAGTGCCCGTAGCGATAGGGCGCCCAGCCGACGGGCACGCTGGGGAACCACATGTCGCCGTAATCGGTCCCGGGCATCCATTGACCGTAGGAGTCAAGATCCTCGACGCCGGGAGCCTCTGCGCTGACGTACCGGAAAGAGGCGGCACGGGCGATCTGCTGGTCGCGGCGTTCGCTCCAATTATCCAGGTCGTCGGAACCGGCGGGCTGGAGCCATTGTGGATAGACAGGATTGGTGCCGACCAACTCGAGCGCCTGGCCGGAGCCAGTGTCCATACCGAAGTCGTTGGCTCCGGAGACGTAGACGTCGCCGCTGTCATTTGTGAAGAGGGTGGTCTGCTCGTCAGGATAGACGTCGACCCGGAAATCCGCGGGCCCGGTGACGGTACTGCTGCCGCTGGGGGTTTGTATGTAGAGTGATTGGCCGTCCCAGAGTCCGAGGGTGCGGATGTGCAGCGAGCCCTGGGCGGCTCCGAAGGTGATGTCGTTGGAAGTGAAATCGACAAAGGTGACGTCGGAACTGGGACCGACGCGCACATAGGTCCGGCCCACCTGGATTTCGGCGCGTCCATCGGAATCGGTGAAGATGCGGTCGCCGGGGCCAACCGGGTAATTGAGGTAGGCCTGCCCCCAGTCCTGGGTACCGGCCGGTTGAATGGAGACTGTGCCGTTGACGACAGACAACCGACCGGCCTGCGGGGGCGGATCGTCCTGTGCCGTGGAGACGAGCGGAAATAGCGCTAGACAGGCCGCAACCGCAATCGCGATGGGGGAACTTCGGGGGGAAAAAGCGAAAACTCGCAACATGGAGCGTTTCCTTTCGGTGTTCGCGGACTTTGATGTCAAGGCCTAAACCTGTCAAACGATTCGAAGTTTCAAATGCGAGAGCTTAAAGCCTCAGGGGTGCAGACCCTGTTCGAGGTTGAAAGTGGCAAAACTGCAAAAAGCATCATAAAGACGCCGGTCCGCCGCGGATTGTTCTGTTTACCGAGACCGGGGAAGATCGGCGGCAACACAACGTCGGGTACTTGGATGACATCGAAGTCCGAAGCGGTGGCCCGCGAACGCACCTAGACCAACGGGACGATGACAGGACCGGAAAGCCATGAGCGCGGGATGACCGCACGCCGGATTCGCGTTCGAGATGATCATTGCAAGCAGTCGCAATCGTCATCGTGGTTCGAATTTTCGTCTGGAATGCTAACTTTGGATCTAAATCCGGGTCCTTATCAATCTAGGCACGCTATTTCAACATGAGCGCATGGGAGTCCCCCGGGAGCAGTTCCTTAAGAATCTTTCGGACGCCTCCTGCATGGTTCAAATTGAGATTGCGGACACACGAGGAGCAATTGTGACCAAGAACGGCAACGCACTGCGCATACTGATTGTCGATGATGAAGAGATTATCGCGGATTCTCTAGCGAACATTCTAAAGGACAAAGGGTTTGCCGCTACAGCCGCTTACAACGGAGAACAGGCGCTGGAATTGGCCGCCACTGTCGAGCCAGACGTGCTGCTGAGCGATGTGGTCATGCCCGGTATCAGTGGAGTCGAGCTTGCCTTATCCCTGATCAGGCGGCTTCCTTCCTGTCGCGTCGTACTCTATTCGAGTATTGCGGTAGTGACAAACCTGCTAAAGGCGCCCGGCGCAGCGAACTATCCTTTCACGCTACTGGCAAAGCCAATTCATCCGGATGATCTGATTGCACATCTGACGGCTTTAGTTGAACCAATACGCCTATCTGTCGCATAAGTGACGCCAGGAATGAAGATAACTTCATATCCGATAGCCTTGACTTTTCCAAATTGAGTAGTTGCAGAATCCCGATAACTTGATCGGTAGGTTTAGATCCATAAAGCCGGAACAGCCAAATACCTGGTCGCGTTCTCATCCAGACCCGAAGACCACCGCAGGCCGGCGTGCTTCCGTTAGTCAGCGGAACCTTAAAGTCGCCCGGGACTTGGAGGCGCTCAATGAAAGTAACATCGGAGCTCGATCGAATCGTATTGCAGGCCGTCTCAGAAGATTGTGAGTCGTTTGATACGGTCGTGAGCAAACTTTCCCGCCTGGGCAGCTTTATCTCCGGAGCCTGCGACATTTGACAAGGTTGAGCGCAGCTTACTAAGTTCTGTTGCGAACAGGCTTGTCGAAGCATACGTGATTCACGCTGACCCACCTTATGCCACCGCCGTGAATGCGGACACCGATTCGGTTCGAAGATACTGGTACTGCCTTACAGAAGAGGGCAAACAGCATCTGCGCGGAACATCGTAGCGCGGCGTGGCCGGCTCGGCCCCCGATTACGCCTCGACCGGCAGCTCGGCGGAAAGAATCTTCATTGGCGTGAGACCGCGCCGGCGGAGGGCGCGGAGGCTGAGTGCATCGTGGCGCTTGGCCAGCCGCCTTCCGTTGTGATCCACCACCAATCGGCAATGAAACCACTGCGGTATCCTGAATCCCAGCGCTCGATAGAGAAGGATCTGTCGCGCGGCCGATTTGAGCAGATCGGCTCCGCGCACGACCTCGGTGATGCCCATCGCGGCGTCGTCGGCCACGCAGGCCATCTGGTAGCTGGGCACCCCATCGCGCCGCCACACCACGAAATCCCCGAAATCCTCGCCGGCCACGAAGCGCTGCGGCCCCAGGTTCAGATCGAGGAACTCCACCGCTTCGCCATCAGGCACACGAAAGCGCCAGTTGGCGCCCTCCGGGTTTTCGAGATCAACGGCTGTGGGCCCAGGCAGTTGCGGAGCGTGCCAATGATGATGACGGCAGGTGCCTGGGTAAACCGGTTCGTCGTCAAGCGCGTCCAGCTTTCCGGCGCGCAACCCGGCAGCACTTCGCGAAGTGTGTTCATGCGGCGCGCCCAGCGCACTTTCCAGATCTTTGCGTGAACACCGGCAGGGGAACAGGAATCCTCCGTCGCGAAGTTTACGCCAGGCATCGAGATAGACGGGGCGGCGTTTGCTCTGCACATAGGGGCCGAACGGGCCACCTTTGTCCGGGCCCTCGTGCCATCGGATTCCCAGCCAGCGCATGTCATCGAGCGCGGCATCGGCATAGACGGCTCGACTGCGGTCGGGATCGAGATCTTCCATGCGCATGACAAGAGCGCCGCTCGCATCCCGCGCCCGCTGCCAAGCCGTCCAGAACGTGCGCGCATGACCCACGTGCAGATATCCGGTTGGCGAAGGGGCAACTCTTCCGCGATAACTCGACACCGGTGGTGAGACAATGCTGGCCACTTACCCAAGTATTGTAGTGAGAAGGGAAAACGGCGGATATGGCGGTTTAGATACCGGTGCATGGCGGAGCAGGCGCCGGAGATTTCCTGACAGAAGTCATTCCTGCGAATTACTGCCGGGGACATCATCGGGTGGGTGATGATGCTCGTAGCGGTCGATGCTCTCGGAGAGATGGTCGGGGTTGACTGAAACCTGGACCACGTCAAGATTGCGTCCGTCCTCGTCGACCACAAAGAGCCCCATGCGCGCGCCCTCAGGACGCATGAAAATCAGGGTCTGGTTATTGCCGCTACCGACTTGACTGGCATCTGTGGAATCCGATTTGCGGCTGGTCTCGCGAATGATTCGTTCCCAGCCCTCACCGAGTTTCGTCTCCACCATCTCGTTCAGTTCGTCTCCATCCATGACGGGCGAAAAGTATTCGAATTCCGCGATGTGAAGATTGCTGACTCCACCATGGGTGGCTTTGCGGGAAACGAAGCTGATGAGGCCAAGGAAGGGAATGCGGGTAGCGCGAACGTGGTACCTGGTCTCGATGGTGCGCACCACGCCGTCAAAGCCGCTTTCACTTCCGCCGGCCAACACCCCGACGGGGACCAGTAACGCGATAAAGCATACCGGGATCAACAGCAAGCGCCTCATTCCGTGCCTCCCTTCGTTTTGTCCTTGTCCTTATCCTTATCCTTGCCGTGCGGAGCGGTGTCGATAGCGCCCAGGTTGCCCAACCCGCCGATGCCCTTCAGTTTGCCCAGGTCTTCCATGCGCACCGGGCCCAGAATGAGCACGATGGACAATTCTTTCGGCTCGGCGCTCAGGATGAACATGCCGTGCGTCTCGCCGTTCACCATCTTGACCAGAACATCGGTGGTCTCGCCGGTCCTTCGCTCGCGGGCGCGCACGACGGGGGTCCATTCGGCGGTTTCGAAATACTGGCGCAGCTTCTCGATATCGTCCATCGAGTACTGGCCCTCTTTATCGAACTCGTAGTCGCGGACATAGATACCGTCGAGATTTTCGATCAGGTGGCGGGTCGCGGCCTCGTCCTGATCTTTGCCGTTCATGAATTTAGCGGCGAAGCCCAGCATGTTTTTGCCCAGCGTTACCTCGGTGACATTGGAGGCGCGGGCGGCCAGGTCCTTCTCTACCGCCGGCGGCAAGGGCAATGGCGAAGCCTGCGTCTGGGCCGACAAGGCCGGAATGACGGCGAGCGCCAAGAACCCACCAAGGACACAGCCAATCGTTCGTTTCTTCATCTGGATTCCCCTTACTGATCTGGGTTACTGATCTGGGTCGCGGTTGCGAGCAGCCAGGCGCAGATTCATTTCGTTGAGTGCGCGCTCGG
Organism: Occallatibacter sp.; assembly: GCA_036489245.1. GTDB lineage: Bacteria > Acidobacteriota > Terriglobia > Terriglobales > Acidobacteriaceae > Telmatobacter. The sequence goes on from DASXGD010000340.1 coordinate 7,934, forward strand.
TGACGCGCAACGCCGTCATCACCTGGCGGCGGGCTTCTTCGCCCCGGCGACGATCTTCAGCCCTTTGCAGTTGCCACTCCATCAACCCGCCGAGCACCGCAGCCATGATCAGTCCCGCCGCCACTCGCTGCCAAGCGATCCAGTAGTGCTTTCGGCGCGCGGTGGTTTCGAAACCTCGCCGCTCCATCACCTTTCGCTTCAGGCTGGGGGGGGCAGGCCTCCGCTGCAATACCTGCTGTAATTCCTTTTCGAATTCGTCGATGCGTTCAGGCTCCACGGATGTACTCCCGTAAGTGATTTGCGGCCTTGGCGCGGAGCAGCTTGAGTCCGCGCTGCAAGTGGCTTTTCACCGTAGCCAGCGGCGCGTCAAGGGTTGCAGCGATTTCCTCCGGTGGCATGTCTTCCTGATAGCGAAGAACCAGCGCCGCGCGCTGAGCCTCGGGGAGCGTAGTCAGGAGAAACTCCATGCGCGTAGCCAGCGGCGAGGGCCGTTCGTCCGGAAGGGAGGTGTGTTCTTCATTCATTTCCACCCACAGGTCGAGTCCCCTCACTCGTCGCCGCCTCAAGGCATCGGAGGATCGGCTGATGGCCACGCGCCGCAACCAGAAGAGGGCATGTTCCGGGTTCTTGATCTTGCTCATATTCCGGTCCAGTTCCAGAAAGACGTCCTGGGCGATTTCTTCAGCCAGCCCCCGGTCGCCGGCCATCCTCAGGGCGAGCGAAAACACCATGGACTGATGCTCGTCCACGAGTTTTTCGAAATCCGGCTGCCATTCATGGGCCATGGGTTTCGCTTCTACTTTCTTATCCGCGGGGAAGCGCGGGGCGGGATGCAGAGATTTACGCGGTGGGCAAGAAAAAGTTCATATGGCTATCGGGCGCCGACCCGGTCTGTTATCGATCGACCTTTCAGTCAAGCACCGGGTTCTCCGATGCTCATGGATAAAACCCCACCCTGGCGGAGCTAGGATGGGGCACCGAGCACCCAGTCAGTTTCTTTTTAGAACAAATCCGGGATGCTGTGAAAGGCGATGCGGGTGGGAGCGGCCTTGTAGGCGGTCAGCATGGTTGCGGGAGCAAGCGTGCCGAGGCCGTATTTATGGTTGAGCGCGTCCATGGTCGCAAGGAGCCGGGTCCGGCCCTGCTCCACATCGAGGGCGTCGAACAGACTGAGGGTGTGGAGCCGGTCGGGAACGAGGCCGCCCAACTGCACGCCCACGAAAAACGGATGGGCGTACTCCGAGCCAAGGGGCTGCGACTGCCAAAGACGCCGCAGCGCCGCGATGAGGGTTTGATTATCCTGGCATTCGGTCAGCTTTACTTCTCCGTGCCAGCCGCGGGTGGGCACGCCGAAGCGGCTTACCGGGGTTCCGGGCGAGTTTTCGCCGCGCGGCGACGCAAAACCAACGGCCAGTCCGATGCTGCTTGCCCAGAGTCCGCCGGAGCGAAGGCGCATGGCGGCTTTGTGCAGTAACTTGTGGGCAACGGCCCAAGCTTTCTCTGAAGTGCGCAGTTCGGGCGCGAGAACGTGCTGGTGGCTGATCGACTTCGCGTGGTCGTTTTCCGACATTTCGAAGTCTTCGCCCTTGAGCCAGTGCCACAACCGCTCGCCCCACACCGATCCCCACAGGCGGCCGGTTTGTTCGCAGTCGAGCGCCAGCAACTCGTCCATGGTGCGGATGCCGCGCTCGTTGAGCCGCTTCTCGGTGCGCGCGCCAATCCCGGGCAGATCGCGCAGGTTGAGTGCCTGCAGGGCATGCGGCAAGATGTCGAGGGGGAGCGCCACCAGGCCGTCGGGCTTCTCCATGTCGCTGGCGACCTTGGCGAGATAGCGGTTGGTGGCCAGTCCGACCGAGCTGCGCAGCATTTCGCCCACGCGTTCCCGGATGCGGGCCTTTACCTTACTGGCCAAATCGATGGCCGCGAGAAGCGGGCGCTCGCGCCCCATAAGGCGGCAGGCCATTTCATCGATCGAGCATACCGCGGTGACAGGAAGGCAGCTTTCCACGGCCTCAACGACCCGGTGGTGATACTCGACGTAAAGTTCGTGGCGGCCCTCGACCAGCACGATGTTGGGGCACATCCGCCTGGCGTCCGCGACGATGGTCCCGGTTCGGACGCCGAAGGCTTTGGCCTCGTAACTGGCGGCGATGCAGCAGGTCGTGTCGGCGAGCATGGGCACGACGCCGACCGGCTTGCCGCGGAGTTCGGGCCGGTCCTGCTGCTCGACCGAAGCGAAGTAGGAATTGAGGTCGACGAAGAGCCAGTTTACGGCTGGTTGGAGTTTATCCGGCGGGGGCGACGGTTGCGTTTGGGGAGCCGGGGGCGTCGGCTGGAAGGGCCGTCCGGGGTCGCCGAACGAGTTTTCCACCGGTGTTTCATCGACCGAAACTTGCTTCGGTTCCATTTCGATCTATTTTCGTCTTGTATTCGCCTTACCGCAAGTGGATTTGTGGTCCCGGGCTTATTTTTTCGGTGGTACACTGTGGACACTTCTTGCAGATTTTCGTACAGGGACAGCGATATGGCCCTCGATCTGCATCTATGTCTTTAGCTCTCTGGCGCGTGCCTTATGCACACTGTTTTACATTGGCTGATGACGAGCGGAAGCCTTCTAGCCGTGATTGCCACGGCTGGAGTTGCGATTCTGCTGGTCTGCTGCCTGGGTTGTTCGAGATGCCCGTGCCGCGAAAAGGACGACATCTTCAGCCGGCGCGAAGTGTAAGAGAACGACCCGCGGTTCAGGACGTTCGGGTTCCCTGGTGAAATCGCAAACGCCACCCTCCCGGTTTCTTTGTCCAGATTGAGCTTCTCAGACTTGAGATCTGAATCCCGGTGCGAGCGTCTGTGCGCGACACGCGGTAAGTGACCAGCGCCACGTAATCTGCAAGCAGGGCACATTCAAAGTCCGTCATGTGGATCGGCGCGGGGATTTCGCCGGTGAGCAGGTCGAGAGTCTCGTCCCGCGTCCAGGTACGTCCGGAAGATCCGAATTCGATAAAGTCGTCGGCCAGCAGTTCTGCAACTATGGTGCGATCGCTGCGCACCGCCGGATCGAGCAGGGACTCTTCCGCCCAGCGCAACTGGCGAGCAATGTCTTCTGCGCAGCTCATTTTTTTATTGCGGCTCTTGCTTCAGATATTTCTCGAAATGGGCCAGGATGCGGTTGAATAACTGGATGCGCGCATCGCTTCCCGCGATGGAGTGCGTTTTACCGGGGAACAGCTGCAGATCATAGGGGATCCGCGCCTCGATCAACGCCTGGATGAACTGAATCGAATTTTGAAGGTGCACATTGTCATCGCCGGTTCCGTGCGCCAGGAGCAGGTGCCCCTTCAATTGCGCGGCCGAGTTCACCACCGAAAAATCCTTGTAGCCTTCGGCAAAGTCGGAGGGAAGGCTCAAATAGCGCTCGGTATAAATGGAATCGTAGTTGCGCCAATCGGTAACCGGCGCCACGGCTATTCCAGCGCGAAAGCGATCGGAATGAGTCAGGGCGTAGAGAGTGAAGGTGCCGCCCCAGCTCCAACCCCACCAGCCCATGTTTTCCTTATCCAACTGGGGATAATTCTCGAGCACATCGTCGAGGACCGTGAGTTGGTCCTCAAGCTGGATCGGTCCGAAATTGTGCCAGGCTGCCTGCGCAAATGCGCGTCCGCGATTGCCCATACCGCGATTGTCGGTGCGAAGAACCGCGAAGCCATGCTGGGATAGCAACTCATCGAACAGCAGGTTATCGGCCCATTCGTGATCTCCCCAACGATTGATCACGGTCTGCGCGCCGGGGCCTCCATACGGATTCACGATCAGCGGGACGCTTCCTAGGCCCTGGGATACCTCAGGCAGCATCAGAGTGGCGTAGAGCGTGGTGCCGTCATGGGCCTTGACTTTAAGTTCGTCCGGCTCATGCAGGTGGTATGGTTCCATCGCGCGCGTGGACCAGAAGGTCCTGCACTCTTTCCCTTCGGGGCAGAGACTCAGCGTGGGAGGGGTCGTGCGCGTGGAGAACGTATCGACGAAGGAGCCGCCGGAATAGGAAAAGTTTCCATCGTGATGCCCGGCCGCCGTGGTCAGTTGCCTGGACTGGCCTTCGAAGCTCACCTGCCATAACTGCTGTTCGAGCGGGTTGTCCTGGTTGGAGGCGAAGTAGACCAGTTTCTTTCCCCAGTCAATCGAGGAAATTGCAGTAACTTCAAACTCGCCGCTGGTGAGCTGCTTGCCCAGCTTGGCCGTCGTCGACGACAGGTCACTCGTGTCGTACTTATAAAGATAGATATGATTGTGCCCGTCGGACCAGTTAGTAAGGATGATATTGCCGCTATCAACGGCTACGTTGTAGTTTTCATCCAGGAACTTATCGTCGATAAGTTCCAGAACCAGGTGGGACTGGCCGGTGGCAGAGTCGGCAAAGTAAAGACTGCGGCGCTTGTGGTCGCGCGTAAGTGTTTCGATCCACACCGTCCGGCGGTCGACCCAGCCAAAGCGCGGAATGTAGTCCTGTCCCTCATGCACCGGGACCTTCATCCAGACGGTTTTTCCACCGGATGCGTTGACCACCCCAACGCGAACATCGGGATTGTTATCCCCGGGTTGGGGATAAGGCTGAAGAAGCGCCCTTGCGTGAACCGGCAGTGAGTCGACGAGGGGAGATTCCGGCACCTGCGATTCGTTCATCTGCAGATAGGCGAGATCTTTCGAGTCCGGCGACCAGAAGTAATTGCTGCGCACGTCCAGTTCTTCTTCGTAGACCCAATCCACTTCGCCGTTGACGATGCCGGCGCCGGCTGTACCGCTCACGAGGCTCATCGGATTGGCGACATCGCGCAGGTGGACCACGGCCAGGCTATGATCGCGCACGAAGGAAATGGCATCGCCATTGGGAGAGAATTTGGGATCGTCGCCGGATGCCGCGCCGGTAAATCCTATCTGTATGCCGGTGCCGTTCTTCAGGTCGTAGAGCCACAATCTTCCATTGGAGTCGAAGAGGAGATGGGCGCAATCCGGCGCCCACAGGTAGCTTGACATCCGGTACCGTTCGCGATGATCGCGATCCTGTTCCGAGGCGGGGGACTCGCCGAGTGCGGCGAGTTTGGCGCGGCTGACCAGGACATGCGGCTTGCCCGAACCGGGATCGAGGTCGACCAATTCGCCGCCATCGATATAGGTGACGTGCTTGCCGTCCGGGGACCAGGTGATTCCGCCGGGCAGGTTGCCAAGGAGGCCGCCGCGGCCGTAGATCTTCTCAACGGTGAGCGGAGGCGCCGGCTGCTGGGCGACCATTGGACCGGTAAACAGCGCGAAACCGAGTATGGCCCGCAACACAAGAGCGGCAACGCGCGTCAAGAGCAGTCCTCCAGTGCGGTGGTGTGGCATCGCTCTTTAGTTAGAACGATGGCCCCCAGCGAAAGTCTAACCCAAGGCGGGCACCGGCCTTGTCAATTGATGGTCACCGAAGCGTCTCAATGGCCGACCGGTCCGCCCTTGCCCTTGCGCGGCCGCTGCATGAGGAACACCAGCGGGATTAAAGCAAGCATGGTTACGGCCAGCACTTTGATGACATCGAGATAGGCCAGCATGGTGCATTGGCGCAGGAACTGGCCATAGAGGCTTCCCTGCGCCATCGCTTTTCCCTGCGCCAGGGATACCGCGCGGCCTCCATGCTCCACGAGGTAGCGCCCCAGCGAATTCAGCTGGTTCTGCAGGTTGCCGTCGCTTTGCGAGATCGAGGAGCCCAGGCGGTTCTGATGAAACTGCTGGCGGCGCGCGAGCGTGGTCACGACGAACGCCGTCCCCACGCTGCCGCCGATGTTGCGTGCAAGGTTGGTCAGGCCGCTGACGTCGTTGTTCTTGTTCATGGGAATGCCGTTGTAGGAGAGCGTGTTGATGGGAATGAACAGAAACGCCAATCCCGCCGCCTGAAACACCCGGAGCATCGCTATATAGCCGTAGCTCACGCCGAGGTTGAGGTTCAGCATGGTGAAGAGGGCGATCGACGACACCGCAAATCCGTAGACAATCATCCAGCGCGGGTCGACCCGGCCGACGAGAAAGCCGACGATGGGCATCATGAGCATGACCATGAGGCCGCCAGGCGAAATCACCAGGCCGGCCTGCTCGGCCGTATAACCCAGCAGCGTCTGCGCAAACTGCGGAATCATGACCGTGGTTCCGAAGAGCACGATGCCGAGCACTCCCATGAGGACGAACGACACAGCGAAGTTGCGCTGCTTGAACAGGGTGAGATCGAGGATGGGCCGGTGCTTGCGCCTGATCTGCACCAGTTCCCAGATGACCAGCGTGATCAGGGACAGGACGCACAGGACAATGAATGTGGTGATCAGCCGCGATCCGAACCAATCGTCTTCTTGTCCCTTGTCGAGGATGAACTCGAGCGACCCAAATCCCAGCGCCAGCAGGCCAAAACCGGTGAAATCCAGGTTGAGGCCTTGTTTCTGCACCCGCTTGACCTCGGCCACAATGTGGGGCGGGTCTTCAACGATCCGACTGGTGAGAAACAGGGATAGGATCGCCACGGGCACGTTGATGAAGAAACACCAGCGCCAGTCGAAGTTGTCGGTGATGTATCCGCCCAGGGTGGGCCCGATGGCTGGCGCGCAGACCACGGCGAAGCCATAAAGAGCGAAGGCCTGGCCGCGCTGTTCGGGCTTGAATGTGTCGGCCAGGATGGCCTGTTCGCTGGGGGCGAGTCCGCCGCCGCCCGCCCCCTGCAGCACGCGGAAGAAAATGAGCAGCCCGAGCGACGGAGCCAGGCCGCAGAGCGCCGAACTGATGCCGAACAGGACCACGCAGATCATGTAGAAGCGCTTTCGGCCCAGGAACGTGGTCAGGTAGGCGGAGGCGGGCAGGATCACCGCGTTCGCGACAAGGTAACTGGTCAGCACCCAGGTGGCTTCGTCCTGGCTTGCGCCCAGACCGCCGGCGATGTGCGGCAGAGCCACGTTGGCAATGGAGGTGTCGAGCACCTCCATAAAAGTAGCCAGCGTGACCGTAATTGCGATCAACCACGGATTCCGCCTGGGCTTCCATGCGGTAACTGGAGCGGGCTGGGGAAGAGACCGTGGTTCAGCGGCTGCGGCGCTCATAGGTTTTCTCAGTCTAGTAGAAGCACGGGCCGTGGCTGGCGATGCAGAAACCTAAAGACGGGGCCGGCGGATTGACGCGGAAAGCCGGCTTCAGGATATTGGGATTTTGTGAAGCCGATTGGCGGCCACCAGCTTCTTGAGCGTCAGAACCAGCTGCTCACGTTCTTCGGCGGATAATTGCGAGAAAAACTCTTCGTCACTCCGATCTGCGATGTGCGCGAGCCGGGGCACAAGGGTACGCCCTCCGGAAGTGAGCTTGATGTCCTGAAAGCGGCGGTCGCCGCTCGCTTCCGCGCGGCTTACCAGGTTTTTTTGAACCAGGCGATCGATCAGCTTGGAGACCGCACCGCGGGTGAGGCCAGTGGCGGTTGCGAGCGCGCTGGGTGAAGTGGAGGGGGAGTCGAACATCTCGCGGAGAATGACCCATTCCGCAACGGTGACGCCGCTTCCCTCCAGCTTGCGGGCGAACGTGTGCGACACGTGATTGGAGACAAATCGCAGCCAGAACCCGATGTGGCCTCTCAGGTTGGTGACTTCGGTTGAAGGAGTACGAACTCGCATTGCCAAAATATTAGTTTATAAGGAAAGTGTTATCAAGAGCCAAGCAGTCAATGAAACTGCAAAGCGCGGTCTTCAAAGACAACGCAAGTTGCGCCCTTGAAGGCGAGGGTGTATGTTCGCCCTCATGCAATGGACAACTCCGCAAGAACGCCGTTCTCTTGGCCAGGCGCGCCGCAAGCAGGTTGGCCGCCAGGAGCACGATCAACTCAAGCCTAAAGCGAGGCCGGCCTCAGCCCTCAAACTCCTCGAGCGCGCCGCCCACGGCCGCATTCAGGCGCTCTTGAAGCTGAAATACGAACTGATGGCGCAATCGCCCTTTGGCTATTTTCGCGGGGCTGTCCCGGTGATGGCGGCCGATCTATCTGTCCTTCCCAACACCGGGATCGTCTCCCAGATTTGCGGCGACGCCCACGTCCGCAACCTGGGGGCGTTTGCGGCTCCCGACGGGCGGCTGGTGTTCGACATCAATGACTTCGACGAAACGATTCGCGCTCCATTTGAGTGGGACCTGAAACGGATGGCAGCTTCACTCGTGCTCGCCGGGCGTGAGTCTCAACACAAGGAAGGCAGCTGCCAGGCTGCCGTGGAGAGATGCATTGGAACCTACGCTGCGGAGATGCGTGCGTTCGCCGAGATGCCGCTGCTCGAAGCCATCCGGCACCAGGTCCACCGCATTGGCTCGGTTGTCCCCATTCACGACGCCCTGGTGAAAGCGGAGCGGGCGACTCCGTTTCACTGCCTCGAACAACTGACGGAGCCCACGTCTCGAAAGCCGGGTGCGCCGCGCCGCTTCAAGGAAATCAAGCCTACGCTTACGCGAGTCACGGGCAGCCAGGCCCAAGCCGTGCTGGGCGCGCTGGGACCCTACCGGTCGATGCTGGAGCCGCAGCGTCAGCACTTCCTGTCGCTTTACCGTCCCGTCGATGTGGCTTTCAAGGTGGTTGGGACCGGCTCGGTAGGCACCCGCGACTACTGCATCTATTTTGAAGGCAACGGCCCCAAGGATCCGCTCTTCCTGCAGATCAAAGAGGAGACAGCGTCTGGGTATGCGCCCTATCTGCCGGACGCCAAATCGGCCCATCACAACGGACAGCGCACGGTGGATGGGCAGCGCGCGATGCAGCTTCAGTCCGATCCTTTCCTAGGCTGGACCAACATGGGGGGGCGCGACTACCTGGTCCGCCAACTGAATGATCACAAAGGCAGCATCGCCATTGAAGACATGAAAGGCGACGGGCTGGAGACCTTTGCCGCCGTCTGCGGCGAGCTGCTGGCCCGCGGCCACGCGCGGTCGGGCGACCCGCTGATGATTGCCGGTTACATTGGCGCCGGTGAAAGGTTTGTCGAGGCGCTGGCGAGATTCGGAGTCAACTACGCCGACCAGACCGACAAGGATTGGGAAGAACTGCGGCGATCGGGAAAGGCGGGAAAACTGGCTCCGGTGAAGCGAGCAAAGTCTTGAACGAGGCGCGCGATCAGCACGACGGCTGAATTATCGGCAAGCCCGAGCGCGAGTCCGAGCCAAACGAAAGACGGATAACCCTGGCGATCCCTCTCAAGCTGCAGATCGTGATTGGCCATACATCTTCCCTTTAGCAGGTTTAGAATGTTGCCGCGAAAACGTGGAACACACCGAGATGGGCGGGTTCGGTTTTTATGGGGGATCGGATGAAAAGGCTTGTTCCTGGGCTGATCGGCATGCTCGTCCTGGCCTGGATGGCCCTGTTCGGCTGGGATCGATGGGTGAACGCCCACCGAATCGTGGCAGGCCCAGAGAACGAAAGCCCGATTTATCAGAGCTACGACCCGGAGCCGATCATCAAGCAATTCAGGTATGAGGGTGAGGGCTATGAGGGCGGACATGGAAAGGGCGCCAGCCAGTTGATCACCTACATTCATCACAACCAGGACTTCATGCGAAGGTTTACGATGCAGGCGGACCGGGAGAGACAGTTGTTGAGCGCGTTGCGTGAAGACATCCTTCTCCGCCTCAGAATGACCGGGATGACCGTGGTGGCCGCGCACGACGAAACAGACGGCGGGTTCACATACAGATATACTTTCGCGAACAGTGTGGGCAGCATCTCGGTCCAGGCTCCGGGCCGTGAGACGACAGAGCGCCGTTATCCCGTGCCGAGTGGACTGGATGATGTAGAACTCAAGATCGCTCTCGGAGAGACATGGACGCGACCGGCACGGGATTCATCGTGGTGGATGTCGGCGGCCGATTGATCACGCCGGTTGTGTTTTAGTTGCGGGCCGTGACGGCCGGGGGAGAGCCGAAGGACTGGCCGGCGCAGGTTCTGAGACGGGCTGACGGCGGATTTTGAGGACGGTTATGTCGTCCTGCTGGCCGAAGGCTGCTGCAGTGGCAGCGATCTGGGCGGCGGGGTGACTTGCAATCGAGGCGGTGCGCTCGAAGCCGAACAGTTCGCCGGTTTTGGCACGGGCTTCGGCGACGCCGTCGGTGACAAGGGTGATTTCGGCGCCGGTGTCGAGGTGAAACGAGGATTCGGTGTAGTCGGCCTGGGCGGCGAGTCCGAGGGGCAGGCCGCTTTCGACGGGGACTTCTTTGCTGCCGAGGTAGGGAGCGAGGTGGCCGGCATTCGCGACGGTCGCCGCACCGTCGGGATCAAGGCGGAGGACGAGGCACGTAGTGAAGCCGTCCTTGCTGCGGCCGAGCATGCGCTGGTTCATGGCGGTGAGGATTTCACCCGGGC
>DASXGD010000440.1:0-7097 GCA_036489245.1 Occallatibacter sp.
AGCACTGCGCTGCTCGTTCTGTCACAAGTCACAGGACGCTGTGGCCAAATTGATCTCGTCGCCCAGCGATTATCCCCGGGCCTACATCTGCGATGAATGTGTCGCGGTATGCAACTCGATCCTTGAGGACGACCGCGGCGATTCCCATCCCTCGACCACCGCCGGACACCTGCCCAAGCCCCAGGAAGTGAAAAACTTTCTCGACGACTATGTCATCGGCCAGGATCAGACCAAGAAGAAGCTCGCCGTCGCCGTCTATAACCACTACAAGCGCATCCAGATGAACCGCATGCGCAACAACGAAGTCGAGCTGGCCAAGTCCAACATCCTGCTCATTGGGCCCACCGGCTCTGGCAAGACACTGTTGGCCCACACCCTGGCCAAGATGCTCGATGTGCCTTTTGCCATCGTGGACGCCACCACGCTCACGGAAGCCGGCTACGTGGGCGAGGATGTTGAAAACATTATTCTCAAGCTGCTCCAGGCCGCTGATGGCGATGTGACCCGTGCCCAGCAAGGCATCATTTACATCGACGAAATCGACAAGATCGGCCGCAAGGACGAGAACCCCTCCATCACCCGCGACGTTTCCGGTGAAGGCGTGCAGCAGGCGCTGCTCAAGATCCTCGAAGGCACGGTGGCCAACGTTCCACCGCAGGGTGGTCGCAAGCATCCCCACCAGGAATTTACCGCAGTCGATACCACGAACATTCTCTTCATTTGCGGCGGAGCCTTCGTCGGCCTGGAGCGCGTGGTCGGCCGCCGCGTCGGCAAGAAGGCGCTGGGCTTCAAAGCCGTCGACGCCGAGGCGGATGCGGCAACCACCCGCAACCATCGCGATACTGAGCTTCTGCGGAAGACGGAACCCCAGGACCTGATCAAATACGGTTTGATTCCGGAATTCGTCGGTCGCCTTCCCGTGATGGGAATACTTGATGAACTCGACGAAGCCGCACTGGTCGAAATCCTCACCAAGCCACGGAACGCCATCCTCAAGCAGTATCAGCGCCTGCTCGAGTACGAGAATGTCCGTCTCCACTTTACTCAGGAAGCCACCAGTGCTGTGGCTCGCGAGGCATTGGCCCGCAAGGTGGGCGCGCGCGGGCTGCGCATGATCCTCGAGGAGTTAATGCTCGACCTTATGTACCACCTGCCCAACAGCAAGCGTGTCCGCGATCTCGAAATCACCCGCGAGATGGTCGAACGCCGTGACCTGTCGCTTTGCCTGCTCGAAAAAGCCGGCTGATCGCAGAAACCAGCGCCACGAGCCAAGGTTTTCCAAAATTTTGCAATCCAGACAAAAAAGACCTGCCGCGCGTGCGGCAGGTCTTTTTGTCTGGAACCCGTAGCTCACTGCGGGCACGGTATGGCTGACTGGGTCAGCACCGTCTCATTCGGGAAGCTGAATGCTCCGTCGATGGCGCTCGATGTTGCTCCCATTTCAAACCACTGATACATAGCGATGTTCTGCGGGTGATAGGTGAAATTAAACCTGCCCTCCTTGACCTCGATTGGCGAGGTCGCGTTGGCCAGAACCTCAATTGGATCGCCGTCCTCCAGGTTGCCCTGGCACTCAGTCGAGTTCGCCGGCTGGCCGGGGAACTGCCAAACCGGGGTTGGATTATCCACAAACGGATCGGCGAACGATTCACTGGTTTCGTGCGAAAGCCCCGTCACATCCTGGAATCCCCCTCCGAATATGCCCGGAGAGATCCAACTCGCGTACTCCGTGATCCACCGGGGCTGGGGAAAGACAGTGGGGTCCAGGAAATACGTATGGAAACCAAGAACGCAACAGCTTCCGGGAGTGTTGGGCATGGCCACGTTCAACGAGAACAGGTAGGTGTTGGGGAACAGCGTCATGTTAATGCCGTTGGTCGTGAAGTTGCCCGCATTGATTTCGTTCACCACTTCGTTGTCGAAGAAGAACTCGAAGAGGAAATTGAGCATCAGTACGAAGGTGTTGCCGTCTGTACCCTTCCCGGTGAAATAGCTGCGCGCCTGGATGATGCTCCCATCCTGAAGCTGCACATTGACCGAATACGGCACTTGAATGCTGACCTTGTTGACAACATTCGGATCCAGCGACGTGTGCCAGTTGCTCTTCATCACGTTGTAGAACTCGGCGCGGTGAATGGCATCGGCATATTCGACGTTGTGTCCGGACCGGTAATTAAGCCCATTGAAGTTGGGCGACTCCAGCGTGAGCCTTTCAAATGGGCTGAATGGAACGTTCGCAAAGACGCTCCCGTCGGCGTTAAGCAGTTGCAGGGAGATCTCGGAGATATTGGCCGGGTACGATGTGGTCCCGCCCACTCTCGGCTCGTTGCCGATCATGGAAAAGAGAAAATCTCCACTCGCGAAAGGTCCCGCCTGGGCCACAAACGCGCCCGAGAAAGTGGCGAGCGTATCCAGTCCGTCGATGTTGGAGTGATTGGAAAGAGCATTTGATTCGCTCGCCGACGGAGAGGCGGCATTGGCCCTGGACGTGATGGTCGCCTTCCCCGCGCCGCCGATCAACGCGCCGGTCGCGGCATCGAAAGTCAGCGAATGGATGGAAGACGCCGTGGCGACCGATCCCACCTTGACCGGGACATGTTGAGCATAACCCGGATGGGCCTTGGTAACTCCCGCGGCCGCAACCCCGGCTGTTTGTCCCAGACTCAGGTTGGCGACGCACGACAAAAAACAGCAAAGCATTCCTAACCGCGCTGCAACACGCATGTAGTTCGACCTCCTCCAATTTGTTCGGTAACGTGATGAGGGACGAGCTCTTCGCAAACGAACTGCTTCAAGCCCGGGGAACCCGATGGACTCTTGATCCCTGGCCGAATCACGCTGGCCCGGAATCATCAGCCATAGTTAGCGCGTATTCGTTGATTGTCAAGTGGGAGGTCGAGCCTGATTGGAACGCATCCGAAAACAGGGACCGAAAACCCTTGAAAAGTCGAGAGAAATCCATGAATTGCCTAAACCTGGTAAGAGTTCGCCCTTCCCCTCGGACTCGATCCGGTTTCCGTAGGACCCGTCCAGGCTCGCCAGGCCGGCTGCATTTTAGCCGCAATATACGAACGGGTATTCCGATCTGCGCCCCCATGAAACCCTAGTCGGGCCGCTGCCTCCCAACCAAATCCGCTGTACAATCCCAACATGAGCCGTCTTATCCGACCCGCAGCCGGAGCTTGTCTCGCGCGTCTAAAACCCGTGGTGTCCTTATGACTACATCCCGCGACAAGTCTGAGCCGCGTAAATTGCCCATGATGCCCATCCGGGACATGGTGATCTTCCCCTACATGATGACCCCCTTCGTCGTGGGCCGCGAGTCGAGCGTGCGCGCCCTCGAAGAAGCTCTCAATGGCGACCGCAAGATCTTTCTCGCCACCCAGCATGACGCATCCATCGATGAGCCCAAGGCCAAGGAAATCTACCAGGTCGGCTCCATCTGCAACATCGTGCAGAGCGTCAAAATGCCGGATGGCAACATCAAGGTTCTGGTTGAAGGCGTGGAGCGCGCCAAGTCCACCGACGTCAGCGATCGCGACGGCTTCTTCGTCGCCACTGTGCGGACGGGTAGAACCCAGTTCGAGATGACGCCTGCCGTCGAGCAGCTCATGCAGCGCGTCACCAGCCTCTTTGAGCAGTACGTCAAGCTCCAGCAGTCGCTCAACTATGAGACCATCATCGCCACTGTGCGGATGGATGAGCCGGCCAAGCTTTCCGATATCATCGCGGCCAATCTCCAGTTGGGTATCGAGGAGAAGCAGGAACTGCTGGGCATCTTCGATCCCGCCGCCCGCCTGGCCCGGATTGCCGACGTTCTCGATGTGGAAATCGAAAAACTCGATCTCGACCGCAACATCCAGTCCCGCGTCAAGCGCCAGATGGAGCGCGCCCAGAAAGAGTACTACCTCAACGAAAAGATCAAGGCCATCCAGAAGGAACTGGGCCGCGGCGAGAAGAGCGAGTTCGACGAACTGCGCAAGAAGATCGAAGCCGCGGGGATGCCCAAGGAAGTCCTCGAGAAGGCCGTCCAGGAGCTCAAGAAGCTCGAAGCCATGCCGCCCATGTCGGCCGAGTCCACTGTGAGCCGCAATTACATCGACTGGCTGCTGGCAGTGCCCTGGAAGAAACGTTCCAAGGAAACCCGCTCCATCGAATACGCCGAAAAAGTCTTGAATGAAGACCACTACGGGCTGGAAAAAATTAAAGACCGGATCCTCGAATTCCTGGCCGTCCGCCAGCTGGTGAAGAATCCGAAGGGCTCCATTCTCTGCTTCGCCGGACCGCCCGGCGTGGGCAAAACCTCGCTGGGGATGTCGATCGCCAAGGCCACCGGCCGCAAGTTCGTCCGGCTCTCACTCGGAGGCGTTCGCGATGAAGCCGAAATTCGCGGACACCGCCGCACCTACATCGGCGCCCTCCCGGGGCAGATCATCCAGCACATGAAGCGCGCGGGGACCAAGAATCCGGTCTTCCTCCTCGACGAAGTCGACAAGATGGCTTCCGATTTCCGCGGCGACCCCGCATCCGCGCTGCTCGAAGTTCTCGATCCGGAGCAGAACACCACCTTCCAGGATCACTATCTCGACGTCGATTACGACCTTTCGCAGGTCTTGTTCATCGCCACAGCGAATGTGATCCACACTATCCCTGCGGCGCTGCAGGACCGCATGGAAATCCTGCGCCTGCAGGGTTACACCGAGCACGAGAAGCTTGAGATTGCCCGCCAGTACCTGGTGAAAAAGCAGCGCGAGCAGACCGGGCTGAGCGAAAAGAACATCACCTTCAAGGACGATGCGATTCTCGAGATCATCCGCTACTACACGCGTGAGGCAGGCGTCCGCAACCTGGAGCGCGAGATCGGCAACGTGTGCCGTAAGGTAGCGCGCAAGGTCGTAAAGACCGGCCCCAAGCACAAGGAAGAGCTGACCGCTTCCAACATTCACGAATTTTTGGGCGTCGCCAAGTTCCGCGAGTCCGAGGCCCACGAGAAGAGTGAAGTCGGCCTGGTCACCGGCCTTGCCTGGACCGAAGTCGGCGGCTCGATCCTTACCACCGAAGTGCAGGTGCTCGACGGTAAGGGCAAGCTCACCATCACCGGACAGTTGGGCGATGTGATGCAGGAATCCGCGCAAGCCGCACTCAGTTATATCCGCGGCAAGGCACAGGTCCTGGGTCTATCGCGCGAGTTTTACCGGAATATCGACCTCCACCTTCATGTTCCCGAAGGCGCGATCCCCAAGGACGGCCCTTCGGCCGGCATCACCATGGCGACGGCCCTGGCCAGCGCCCTGGCCAAGATCCCGGTGCGTCGCGATATCGCTATGACTGGCGAAATCACGCTGCGCGGAAAGGTGCTGCCGATCGGCGGGCTGAAAGAGAAGCTGCTGGCTGCACTGCGGGCCGGCATCTTTGAAGCTATTCTGCCCCGCGGCAACGAGAAAGACGTGGCCGAGCTCCCCGACAACATCAAGAACGCGATGAAGCTTCATTTCGTTGACCAGATGGATGAAGTGCTGGCGCTGGCGCTCGAAAGCCCTCTTCCGGCGCCGGTTCCCGTCGAGGCCGAAGTACTCACTACCGTGCCCCCAGGTGCGGACGTGACCACGGGCCAGGTCGCACACCAATAGAGCTGGAAGTGATTGCCCCGCCTTTGGCACAGTATCGCGCGCCCAAGGCGGGGCACTCACTTTTTCAACGACGCTACATAGTTCAGCGCTTCGCCGAACAGCTTTTCATCCTTTGTGAATTCGCCCGGGCTGCTATAACGCAGCAGGACCCACTCACGCATCGTCTTACTGCCCATCACGAGAAAAGACGCATCGCGAATTTCCACGAGCTTGGCAATGCGGGCCTCCTGAAGCTTCATCGCCACGCCTTCCGGGCGGGTGAAAGCGAAGATCTTTGTGCCGATCTGGAACATGGCGCCGCTTGGTTTTCGAACGACCGAGGCCTGCGGCAAGATGCGTTCCACCCACTCCGCCAGGACATCAATCGGGACAACTTGCTCCCGGGCGGCCTTCGGTGAACGTGCACGCAGTGTCGCTGCCTTCTTCGCTGGGGTCCGTCCGGTACTCGAAGATTTGCGAGCCATAATCGCCTCCGTCTCCACCCCCTTGAATTCCTCAAGCATAGCCGTACGCGCGCGGCGTTGCCATCCCGATTCGCACAGCTCCTGTATGCTCAGGTAGGCCGCTATGCGCTATACCACTCAATTCCTGCTCTCGGCTTTGGCGGCAGCGCAGTTCCCTGCTCCGAGCGTGGCGGAGATCGCCTTTCTGGGCCGATCGAACGTCGGTAAATCGAGCTTGTTGAATGCGCTGGTGGGCGAGAAGGCTGCGAAGGTCTCTTCCACGCCGGGACGCACCCGGGCCATCAACTTTTTTCTGGTTGCGGACGAGAGCGGGCGACCGAGAATGCAGTTCGCCGACCTGCCCGGGTACGGCTACGCCAAGATTTCCAAGTCGATTTCGGCCGAGTGGCCCAAATTCATCGAACCCTACCTGGCCGAACGGGAGACGCTCGGCCTCTGCGTCTGCCTGGTGGACTCGAATGTGCCGCCGCAGCCGAGAGACGCGCAACTGCTTGAGTGGCTGCGGCACACTGGGCGGTCGTTCGTGGTGGTCGCAACCAAGATCGACCGGCTTAGCGGCAATCAACGCACCCGCAACCTGGCGGCGCTCAGGAAGGGTTTGGAAATCGAGGAGATTCTCCCGGTTTCGGCGAAGACGGGAACGGGGATCAAGGAACTGTGGTCCCGAATCGAGCAGTTGTGATCGAGCAGGCGTGACGGGCATCAAGGCGAGGGCGGGTTCTCTGTCCCGAAGTTGAATTCATCGCTTGCCCCGCGGAAGCACACCTGAATCTGCCCCGAAACGCCGATTTCTCCAGCCGCAGATCGTTCGCGCACGCGCTCCACAAAGCGCGACCCGAAGTCACGGCTGGCGGAAACAAGTCGAAATTGACGCACCAGTCCGCCGAGATAACGGGGCGCGTGGCGAATCCAGCGGCGGGCAGCGGCGGCGTCTGGATCCAGGCACTCAAGCGCGAATTTATCTCGGCGGACTGGTGCGTCAATTTCGACTTGTTTCCGCCAG
>DASXGD010000456.1:0-4470 GCA_036489245.1 Occallatibacter sp.
GTTGCAATTACGGACACGTGCAGGGTTTTCCCCACTGCTGCCGATAAAGCTCCGAAGGGGCAGAAAGAGTGGCCTAGAGACTAGCAGCGAAATTTGGACGAAAGTGACCATGGACGGCTGGAACGGTCCCTGTGTGGCTGCGTGCAAATGTCGGCAAGTGAGGCGCACGAAATGAATAAGATAATTTTGGCCGATTCACAGGCTATTTTCCGCGCGGGCACCGCCAAGGTCCTGGCGATGGATGAAGATTTTCGCATCATCGCGCAGTGCGCCGATCTCGATCGCATGCTGCACGCCATTTCCACCTTTCCCGGAGCAATCGTCATCTTTGCCGCGTCGTTGCGCCCGGACATGGGCCGCCTCCGCATGATGCTTGAAGCCGCGGGAAGCCGCGCCATCGTGATTGCGGAGAACAGTGAAAGCGCGAGCGCTTACCTGCACCAGGGATTTCGAGGGGTTGTTTTCCGCAACGTCACCGGAACGGCCCTGGTCGAGTGTGCGCGAAGAGTCGCGGCGGGCGATACCTGGGTGCCTCCGCAGCTGGCGATTGCCGAAGCCCCCGAAGAAGATATGGTCGGAACGCGCGTGCGCGACCGCCTCACTCCCAAGGAAATGCGCATTGTCGCCCTCATTGTCCAGGGCTGCAAGAACCGTGAGATCGCATCGCGCCTGAAAACGACCGAGCAGGTGATCAAGAATTATCTGCGCTCCATCTACGACAAGACCGGAGTCAGCGATCGGCTCGAATTGGCCTTATTTACAATCCACCATCGCGTCCTGGCCCAGGCAGCTGCTGAAATGGGCAGCCGGCTCGAAGCCGAAGAGCAGCAGGCGTCCGCCCCGCCCGCCGCGGTGGCTCAGACCGCTTAGGCAACCATAGGAACTTGGGCGCGATTTCGAAATCGCGCCCTTTCAACTATGGCACCGTGATCACAACCTTCCCCATCTGCTGGTTCGATTCGAGATACTCGTACGCCTCCACCACCTGCGACAGCGGAAATGTCTTGGCAACCTGCGGTACGAATCGTCCGTCCGCAAGCCGGTCGTAGACGTACATGGTTGCCGTCTTCAGCTTGTCCGGATCCAGCGTGATCTCCATCAACATGTAGCCGCGCACGCTCAAGGCGTTCTGCAATGCCTCTACTACCGGAAAGGGCGTAGCCTGTCCGGACAACAATCCGTATTCGAATATGATTCCGCCCCGCGCTGCCGCCTTGGCAAGGGCTTCAACCCCAGGCCCCGCCACCGGATCAAACGTCAGGCGCACTCCTCGCCCGCCTGTGATTTCTCTGACGCGCGCGACGTAATCCTCTTCGTCGCTCACGATCACGTGGTGAGCTCCCAGGGCCAGCAATTCTTCCCGTTTGGCGCGCGTGCGAGTCACCGCAATCGCCGTCGCTCCTGCATCCCGCACCATCTGAATGGCCGCCAGTCCAACGCTCGACGAGGCCGCGGGAATGGAGACGAAATCGCCCGCCTTCACCGCCCCGACGTGAATCAGGGCGCCATAGGCCGTCAGATATTGCATCCAGATCGCCGCCGCCTGCACCGTTGTCAGGTTGCGCGGGTATTTGCCCAGAGCGGTCGCGGGAATCACGGCCTCTTCGCCCAAGGTGCCATACCGGGTCATCGAGAACCCAGGTATGGTCGCCACCCGCTGGCCGATCCATCCCTGATCGACGCCTTCGCCTACCGCCTCCACCACGCCTGCGGCTTCATACCCGAGCCGGGAAGGGAGTTGCGGCTGCTCGAGGTATTGGCCGTGGTAGAACATCGACTCAGCACGGTTGAGTCCTACTGCCTCCACCCGCAGGCGAACCTCACCTTTTCCGGGCTGTTGCCGCGGCATGTCATCTAGTTGAAGGTTTTCCGCGCCGCCAAGCCGATGAAAGCGAACGATCTTGGGCATGCAAGAATTCCTCCGGTGGCTTGGATGAGCGGAGGCCCCTGGCGGCGCAAAAAATCGTCCGGTGCTGGGGTGAAGGCTAAATCCCCGTGGGTGCCGGATTCGAACCCAGTTTCTCCGCCACGCTCTTGGCCTGGGTGAACAGATACAGATAGTCCGGTCCGCCCGCCTTCGAGTCCGTCCCGCTCATATTGAATCCGCCAAACGGATGCGCACCGACCATGGCCCCGGTGCATTTGCGGTTAAGGTAGAGGTTTCCGACGTGGAATTCCCGGCGCGCCAGGTTCAGCCGCTCGCGGTCGCCTGTATAGAGCGCTCCGGTCAGCCCGTATTCGGTGTTGTTGGCCACGCTCAATCCTTCCTCGAAGCTTTCCACCCTGATCAACGCCAGCACCGGCCCGAAGATCTCTTCCTGCGCAATCATGGCATCGGGCGCCACATCCGCGATCACCGTCGGCTCCAGGAAGTACCCGCCAGCCGGCGTGGTCACGGCATTGCCGCCGGCTACCAGTCGCCCCTCCTGCTTGCCGGTCTCGATGAATTTCAGCATGGATTCGAGCGCCGACTGATTGATGACAGGGCCCATGGAACGATTCTCCGTCGGGTCGCCGACGGTCAACTCGGCTACCCGTTCTCTCACCCGTTCCACAAAGATGTCGTAGATGGGAGCTTCGATGATCGCCCGTGAGCAGGCCGAGCATTTCTGACCGCTGAATCCGAAGGCCGCAGCGACCACTCCCTCAGCCGCCGTATCGACGTCCGCATCCGCACACACCAGGATCGAGTCCTTGCCGCCCATCTCGAGGATGGTTCGTTTGATCCAGATCTGTCCGGGCTGGGTTTTGGCGGCCCGCTCATGGATGTCCAGGCCAACCGCTTTCGATCCGGTAAACGCAATGAATCGTGTCTTGGGATGTTCCACGATCGCATTGCCAAACGTTGCGCCAGAACCAGGGCAGAAGTTGACCACGCCTCCCGGCATCCCGGCCTCTTCCAAAATCTCAACAAACTTCGCAGCAATCGTCGGCGAGTCGCTGGAGGGCTTGAGGATAACGGTATTGCCGGTCACGATCGAAGCCGCCGTCATTCCCGCCATGATGGCGAAAGGAAAGTTCCACGGGGGGATCACAGCGCCCACCCCGAGCGGAATGTAAAGCAATTCATTATGTTCGCCCGGGTATTGGATTGGTGTAGTTGCACTTGCCAGCCGCAGGGCCTCGCGCGAGTAAAACTCGAGGAAGTCGATCGTTTCGCCCACATCGGCATCGGCCTCGGCCCAGTTCTTGCCCACCTCGTATGTCAGCCAGGAGCAAAACTCGAACTTCCGCTGGCGGATGATTTCCGCCGCCCCCAGCAGGAGAGAAACCCGCTGGTCGGTCGAAACCCGGCTCCAGGTCTCAAAGGCGTGAAGCGCGGCGCCCATGGCTTGCTCGGCGTGTTCCGCCCCGGCTTTCTGATGAATCCCGACCACTTGTGCCGGCCGCGCCGGATTGAGAGACCGAATTTTGCCGTCGGTCTTGAACCGTTCGCCGCCAATGACCAGTTCGTATTCGCGGCCCAATTGGCCCGCGACCTGCTCCAGGGCGGCTCGCATTGCCCGCGCCTGGTCGGGGTGTTTGAAGTCGATAAAGGGTTCGTTCCTGAAACTGCCCTGTGGGGTGCGGGGCTGAATCGACGTGGGAAGAGTCGCGGTTGCCATAACCCCACGATTGTAGTCGAGTGCCCAAAAAATCGCAGGCCGGCGTCATCCGCTTTTTGGCATTGCCCGTCCAAAACAGTACCGCACGGGCCGGCGCATATTCCAAAAATCGCGGAGGTGCCCCGAAACTAATCCCCCCACCATGGGTTGAGACTATGCAACCGGTCTCGGGCCTGCGAACCGGCGTCTATTTCGCGCCCGACAGATTCGAATCCGGTCCAGCAAGCGGGGTTGTTGCGAAACCCCAATTTCAATTCGTGTTGTGGCGGATTCGGACTCCAGGTCAAGGCACAAAGCCCGATGAGCCGGACTGTGAGAAACAATGATTTCCCGAGTCGTTGGGGTCGGATTATCGTCGATCCCCATGAGGCCTTCGATCTGCAGCACCCGCGAGAAGCAAGACACGCCAACAACCGCTGCCGGACCCCAACCTGCCCTGGTTCTTTTAAGATTGGTTCCCTTCAGATTCACAGTTGCCTTGGTTCTCCTCCTCTTGCCGATCGCTGCTCTTCGCGCCCAGCAGCCCCAGCAGTGGCCCCAGGACGAAACGTACGATGATACACAGCCCTCATCGCAGCAACAGCCTCAATATGACCTCTCCCAGGACTACCCTCAGCAGGGCAATGATTCTCCGCAACAGGGATATCCCCAATCAGACCCACCGGGATACCAGCAGCCCTACGGCCAGCAACCCCAATCTGGGCAACAGCCTCAGTACCCCCAGCAACCCCAGTACAGCCAGCAACCCCAATACGGCGAGCAGCCGCAATACAGCCAGATGCAGGGCCTGAATGCAGAACAACTGGAGCAGCTCGTAGCCCCGGTCGCCCTCTATCCCGACGCGCTTTTGGCCCAGATTCTTGCT
>DASXGD010000497.1:0-3797 GCA_036489245.1 Occallatibacter sp.
GCGATGCCCATCGACTGCGACCCCGACTGTATCGACATGATCGACCCGTTGGCCCACTCCGGGGTCGAGGTCTTGACCACCGTCTTGGGCGGCACCAGCCAGAACGGCAACCGGTTCCAGCAGGTATCGAGGATCCGGTTCAGCAGGTCGGACTGCTTCTGCTGCACACTGGCCATCACCGCCCGGGTGTTGGACCGGAACAGGATGCGGTGCAGGAATTTGAGCGCCACCTCCGTCGACACGCCCAGTTGCCGCGCCTTGAGAACGAACAACTCGATGGCGACCTGTTGCAGGTCGAATTCCGCGACGATGCGATGAAAGATGGTCTGCGAGTCCCGCGGCGTATAGCGGAAGATGTCGTCGCCCACCCCGCAGATATAGGCATAGCGGGTCTGAAAGTACGATGCGTCGGCAAAACAATAGAATTGCTCATTGATGACCCAGCGCCGGATGTAGTCGCGCTTATTCTGGTTCAGGCGCAACCCGTCACGGAAGGAATAGAACGTGTCCCGGGTGTTGGTCCGGGTGGTCAGGATGGAACCCACCAGGGAAACGAATTCCTCCACCTCGCCGATGGTGTGGGGGTGGGGACGCCAGCCATACTTGTTGGCGAATCCATCCAGAGTCCGCTCGATGATCCGGGGATGGTACATCAGGTCTTGTCCGCTAGCAGTCGCTGCCGGTCCTCCGACCACTCCTCGAGGTTCAGCTTCACGCTGGGGAACAGAGACTCGAAGCTGATTTCCTCTTCCGTGACCGGCGCGGCCTCCGGGGCTGCTATGCCCTGCGGATATTGCGGCGGCCCCAGCAGGTTCACATTCATGTTCACCCCGCCCTGATGAGGCGAGGGCAGGAAGCCGACCGCCTGGTGGAGCATTTGCCGGTCTTTGCTCCCTTCCGGCATTCCGGCGTATTTGATGGTCTTTTTAAGCAGCGCCGGATGGGCGTTAATGGCCATCAGGGCGCTCTGCTGCCCCCGGACGGTCTTCGAGGCCAGCAGGATGGCTCCGAGGAGCGCCACGGGGCTTACAGAGGCCTTAAACGCTATGGCCTCGATGGGCAGGTATTCGCGATCTCCCTGAGGAATGGTGTCGTAGGTCTCGAAAAACGAGACAACCGCCGGATCGGCAGAGAAGCGCAGCACCTGAATCGCCTTCCGCATGCTGCCCATCGCGCCGCGGATGATGTCGGTGACCACCGGCACCAGTTCCAGCTCCTTCTCCGTTACGTCTAGAGGCCTTGAAGGCCATAACCGGCGCAGGGCCGCGCCCCGCCGAGAAAGGTCGAGCTTGCCTGGCAGCTTATTCCTGGGTTTCGCGGTAGAGGCGCTCGAATCGCCCCTGGGCACTATCGCCAGCTTCCGTTTCGCCTTCTCCGGCTTTGTAGACTTCGGCATCTTTTTGTTCCTGTTCCGGCGGATGTTCCAGATCGAACTGCTTCTGGGTAATCTTGACCAGTTGTTTGAGCGAGTAAGCGATTGACTGGACCGCCGCGATCACCTTGCGCTCGTCCTCGCCCTTCATGCCGCGCCTCGCACACGCACCCGAAACACCTCGATCAGCTTCTTGTCATGGGAGCAATGGCAGTGCGGACAGTAGTAGACCGCGAAAGAGAAACGGGAGGTGCTTCCGCAGCGCAGACAGGTCACCGTCCTGTCCGGGTTATAACAAAACGTGCGTATCAAAACAGCTTCTGCTGCACCGGCAAGGGCGGCTTCGCCCTGCGTTCCTTGATCTCCCGCTCCCGCTTCCCGATACACTCCAGGCAGGAACCCCGGCGCCCGTTGTTCACCCGATGCATGGTCTCCCTGTGGCACACGTTGCACCATACCTTCACCTCCACCGTGGCTTTTGGATAATGTTCCGGCATCAGTTAGCCAGCACCTCGTAACTCTCCGCGAACACATCCGGCTTGCACGGATAGAACTCGCCCTTCACGCCGCGGATGATCCAGTCGTTCCCCCGCGCCAGAAACTCGTTAGTCTCCAGCGTCTGGATGATCAGACCCAGATCGTCGTTGTTCTCGCCAAAATGCCATTGATCCTCAGGCAGCGGGTTGCCATCCTTGTCCAGCCACACCCCGCGCACAAACCAAGGCTTCGGCACGAAGCGACAGATCTCGTCCCAGTTGCTCCACGTCAACTGCACCGCATCCACGATCAACGGCTTTTTCCTGACCTTCATCGCTTCGCCGCCTTATACTTTACCTTTTTCTCCACCGTCCTGCCGTCCTCGACGGTCTTCATCAGGATCGGCTGGTCGGTCTCCATGCGGAACTGGTTGGGTGGCATTTCCTCGATCACCACCTCCGCCGCGACCGCTACCGGCTGCCCGTCAAACGCCTCCCCGGGATTGATCTCCACCGTCCGCCGCTCCACCGTCACCGTCTGCAGATCATCCAGTTCCAACTCGACCTTCACACGACCGCGGAACTTGGCGTAGGACCGCCCGTGCAGGTTGCAGGTCTTGTTCAACTCCGCCATCAATGCCTCAGCGACCTTCTGGCAGATGCCTTCCTTGATTTCCCCATCCTCGAGGAAGCGTACCGACTCGCGTTCAGACTCCATGCCGTTTTTCCTTTCGATAGCGTTCTTCGAGAGCGGCGAATCGCGCCTTCGTGATGTACGACGGGGCGTGTTTTCCGGTCTCCACGTTCCACACCGTCTTCTCCGTCAGTCCGGCGGCCAGGGCCAGGCTCTGCTGGCTCAGGTTGTGGCGCTCCCTGAAACTGCGCCAGTGGGCACCATGATCGACTTTCTTAACCTTCTTCCTCATCCTCCAACCCCTGTCAGCAATCGCGCCGGATTTTGCTCAATGGCTTCCTGAATGCGGGGCAGGATCTCCTGGGCGATCATTTTCCCGCTCGAGGTCACGATGTAGGGCAGCATGATCTCGCGGAACTCCAGCACTCCCGAATCCGACGCCTCAAAAACGCTCTTGAGATGGTAGAAAAGCACCCGCCATATCCTTCGCTCCTCCGCCACTTTGAAGTTCTCCGCCCGAGTCCGGCTCATGTTTCTCCCCGGAGAGCGGCAGAGGCCGGAGATCTTGATCTGGTAAGGCACCCCGTCAATCTCCACCATGGCCGCGAAGCCCTCGCTGGAAGGCTCGGTGATGAAAGCGATCTTCTGCCCCTTGTGGCTCATGATCAGTCTGCGAATGCCTTCCTGGGACTTGGTGACCGGCACCTCAGTGCGTTCATACGCCATCGTTCACTTCCCTTTCCTGACAGGCGTCGATGTAGCTTTCGATGAAGGCTTGCGCGGCCGGCGCGCAGAGCGCATCGCCGTAACCCCGCAGTCGCACCACTCGGGCGGCAGTCCCTGCAACCAGCGGGAATGTGCCGGGTCGAGCTGGCCGCCACCGTCCATCCCGGCAGCGGAGCCAGTCAGCATCTCGCCAGAAGCCGTTAACCGCACCGGGCCGTCCACTTCCATTACCAACGCTTGCGTTCTGCGGCTGGAATCGTTGTTCCCCGCTTCGTTGTATTCCTCCGTCGCCGGACTCCCCGCCATGGGCGTGGGCCACCCGCTCAGATGCGCCTGACGCGGCAACTGGTCCAGCCTCTCCCGCTCCGTCCCGTCGGGATCGGTCCCCGTGGTCGCCATCCCCGGAGTATCTTTCCAGTCCCTCGCGCTGGGGCTGGACCACGACGCCAGCCCCGACTCCGTTACCAGCGAATGGCTTCCCGCCTGAGCGTCGGGGTGAGGATGAACGCCGCGGTCGGAATCCGTTCTGTCCGGGGTGCGCCACGACGCCAGTCTCGCCATGCCGCCCATCAGCACTTCGTCCTTCCTC
>DASXGD010000499.1:0-3311 GCA_036489245.1 Occallatibacter sp.
CGCGTCTAGCGGGATGCCCGCCTCGTGCCAGGTCTCAATCAGCGCCCAGTCCAGCGTGGATAACAAAAGGATCGTGCCCCGGCGCTGCTGAAAGCGCTCCTCGATCTCAGTGAAGTAGTTGAAGTAGTTGCGCACCTCGGCGCCTCAATGCGCCCGGCTGCGGGGGCGGGCGGTGCGGTTGCGCTCGAACAGGATGCGCAGGCCGTCGAGCGTGAGCATGTCATCGATCTGCGCGATGAAGCGGGAGTCGGCAGAAATCTGCCGTGCCAGTCCGCCAGTTGAAATCACCTTGGGCTGCGCTCCGAGTTCGGCGGTCATGCGCTCGAGGATGCCGTCAACGAGGCCGATGTATCCGTAATACAAGCCGCTCTGCAGATGCGTGACGGTGTTGGTGCCGATCACCTTGGCGGGCCGCTTGATGTCCACGCGGCCCAGGCGCGCGGCGCGCGCGAACAATGCATCGGCGCTGATGCCGAGGCCGGGAGAAATGGCCCCGCCCAGGTACTCGCCTTTGGCGGAGATCACATCGAAGGTGGTGGCGGTGCCGAAGTCTACGACGATGCATGGGCCGCCATAGCGCTCATAGGCAGCGATTGCGTTCACCAGCCGGTCGGCGCCCAGTTCGGTTGGATTGTCGACAAGCACCGGCATGCCCGTCTTGATGCCCGGCTCGACAAACAAGGGCTGGAGGTGAAAATACTTTTCGCACACGCGGCGCAATGTGGACTCGACCGGCGGCACAACGGAGGAGATGATGATGTGCTTCACCTGGTCGACCGAAATACCATGCATGTTGAACAGGTTCACGAACAGGACGCCGTATTCGTCGGAAGTCTGCGCACGATGGGTGGTCACGCGCCAGTGCGCGACGAGGCTCGGATCAATTCCCGCGCGGCTTGCCGATGCCGGCGTGGGCAGGGGCACTTCCGCCGTGAGGGCCTCGGTGGCGAGAGCCGGGCCGGGCGGATCCTCATCGAGCCGGTACAGACCCAGCACGGTGTTCGTATTGCCGACATCCAAGGCGAGCAGCATCAAAAAATCAGCTCCTGGCTTCTAGCTACTAGCTATTAGCTTTTTAACTCAGCCATCGTGCCTGGCAATGCAGTTCGCGACCGCACGAACAAGCTAAAAGCTAATAGCTAACAGCTGTTTCTCGTATTCCCCCGGTCTGCACCTGCACCAAACCTTCCTTCGTGCGCAGCATAAGAAAACCGTGCTCGTCCAATCCTTCGGTTGTGCCCATGTATGCCTGCGGGCCGTGCACTTCGACTAGCCGGCCGCGTACCCATGTTGAAGCTTTCTCCACACGCGCGGGAATCGTCCCGCGTACCGCCGGATCGAGCAGCCCGCGGGTTTCGCGCTCCAGAGATTTTAGCAGTCCGGTGAGCAGCGCCTGGCGGCTGGTCCGTTGCCCAAACACGTAGCCGGCTTCGAGGTCGAGCGACGTTGCCGGGGTCGCCAACCCCGGATCGAAACTGCGTTGATGAACGTTGATTCCGATGCCCACGACGGCAAACGCACTCGCTGTTGCTTCGGGCTGGGCTTGACTCTGGGCTTCCACCAGGATGCCGCCCGTCTTGCGCGGACCAAGCAAAAGGTCGTTGGGCCAACGCAGATCGACAACCAGCCCCGTCACGGTGCGAATCGCGTCCGCTGCAGCCAGCCCGGCGGCAAGCGGCAGCAACGGCAAAAAGGCCGTCGCCAAATCGAAGCGCAACAGGACGCTCACGTACAGTCCCTCCCCCGCCGCGGAATGCCAGGCGTGGTCGCCGCGGCCGCGGCCCGCGGTTTGTTCATCCGCGAGAAAGACGGCACCGTGCGACTCTCCGCTGCGTGCCGCGGCCATGGCGTCGGAATTGGTAGATCCCGTGACCGGCGAGAAATGCAGTTTGCCCGCGTACGCGGTGTGGGCAAGATCTGCTTCCAGCGCGGCGAGGTCGAACATTCCTATCGCGACTCGGCGGTGATGGTCATGGAGATATCGGCGGCCTTGGCGGAGTGGGTTAGGGCGCCTACGCTGATGAAGTCGACGCCGGTTTCGGCGAACGAGCGGATGTTTTCGAGGATGATGCCGCCCGACGCTTCGGTCGGGATCCAGCGGCTTTCTTTCTTGACGCGCTCCACGCATGCCTGCACGTCCGCAGGCGTCATGTTGTCGAGCAGCACGGCCTCGGCGCCGCATTCGATGGCTTCGTCAAGTTCCTTCATGGTGCGCACTTCCACCTGCACGCGCTGTCCGCTCTGGCGCCGCGCCAGGGCATTGGTCAACACGGTACGAAGGCCGCCGCCCAGGGCAATGTGGTTGTTCTTGATGAGAATGCTGCTGGCCAGATCGAGCCGGTGGTTGGTGCCTCCACCGCACAACACGGCGTATTTTTCGAGCGCCCGCAGGCCGGGCACGGTCTTGCGGGTGTCGAGCACGCGGGCGTGCGTTCCCTGGACGGCGTCGACAAAACGGCGGGTGTGGGTCGCGATTCCACTCATGTGCTGCATCAGGTTGAGGATGACCCGCTCGCAGCCTAGGAGCACGCGCGCGTTGTGGCGGATCCGCGCCAGCACCTGCCCGTTGTGCACGCGAACGCCGTCGAAGATCTCCGGATGGCTGATGACCTCAAAACGAGTGTGCGCCTGCGGCCGTGGATCGAGCCGGGCATAAATCTCGAGAAACTGCGCGACGCAGCCGAGCCCCGCCACCACCATCTCCTGCCGCGCCAGGATGGAGCCGGAAGCGCGCAAATCGGGATCGATGGTGAGGTTTGTAGTCGCATCGCTGGCCGCCTTGTCTTCAATCAGGGCCTGCTCCAGCAATGTCTCGATGCGGTGGCTCTTCCAATCCATGGCAGTGGTCAGTGGTCAGTGATCAGTTCGTAGTTCTCAGTTCGTAGTTCTCAGTTCGAAGTTCTCAGTTTTCAGTTTTCAGTTCTTAAATCTCAGTTCACAGGTCGTAGTTCTCAGCCATTCTGAGCCCATTCCCGCTTGTCATCCTGAGCGAAGGTCGCGGAGCGACCGCATTCGAAGGACCTGCGGTTGCTTCTTTCCCTCGCCTATCCCACCGGCAATGCTTCCAGGGCCACCCGCGCTTTTTCCAGCAACAATCTCGTCTCGCTTTCCTGCTTTTTCAAGCCTTCGACAATGGGCGCCGGTGCCTTGGCCAGAAAACCCTCATTGCCCAACTGCCGCTCGGCCGCGGCCAAGCCTTTCTCATACTTCGCGATGTCCTTTGTCAAGCGGTCACGTTCCGCGGCGACGTCAATGGTGCTTTCGTATATGACATCTACGTCCCAGGCAATCCCTTTCCGTCTTCCAGGACG
>DASXGD010000238.1:0-10759 GCA_036489245.1 Occallatibacter sp.
TGTCAGGCGAGATCTGGCCGTGATCCTTGCTCGTCACCTTTCCGTTAATTTTCCAGATCGAGTCCCAGCCATTGTCTCCGGCCATGGTCTGGCTGATCGTAGCGCCTCCCTCGACTGGATACTCCTTTCCTTCGAAACCGATGTCGAATCCCGGGCTGTTTCCATCCGAGAAGTGGTACGTGCCGTTCGCTGACTTTGAATATGTGAGTGTGAAGCCCGAAGCGCTGCTCTTAGCGGGGTCAAGTTTCCACGTGCCGGTGAACGCGTTGTCCACCGAAAAAGCTGAGAGTGCTGGCAGAGCAATGGCGGCAAACGTCAGCAGGGACCTCCTCATATCGACCTCCAGGGATTTCAGGTCCTGCATCTTTCATGCAGTCGCCCGGAATTCTGAATAGTGGACCAGGGGAAAGTCAAGAAGATTCGACGGGAGCAGTTACAGGAACCGCATAAGGCCCTTGGGTCCCAGGTCCGGAACCAGAAATGGTTGCGCTTCACCGCCGGCCCTGCTGAGCGCTTCGGCGGCGAGGTGCCCCGACCGTGCGGCGCTTTCCATGGTCGAAGGCCAGCCGGTCGCGATCCAGTCTCCCGCCAGAAACAACCGCGGCCACGGTGAGATCGCATCAGGACGCGCGGCGTCGATTCCCGGCGGCACACCGAACGTGGCGCGCACTTCTTTGACGAGCACGGCCTTCTCGAGCTTGGCCTCGTTGACAAGCGGAAAGAACTCGGCCAGTTCCCTCACCCCCTGCGCAATCGCCTCTTCGCGAGAAAGGGCCGCAAAGGATTTCGAGGCGCTGACGACAAGTTCAACGTAGCTGCCCTTGAGCTTGCGCCAGGGCTGCAGGCGGCCCTTGTTGTAGAGCCAGTGGATCTCGCGGTCGAGCAGGACAGCGTGCTCAAGGTTCGTGATTTCCCGATCGAACCAAAGATGCACGCTGCAAAGGGGCCAGTGCTCGTGCCGCTCGATCTTCGCGGTCAGTTGGCTAGCGCCTTCGGTGGCGGGCAGGTTGGGCAGCAGCTTTCCCGTCGCTTCAAACGGCAGCGCCAGAATCACATAATCCGAACTCAGATCTCCGCCGCGGGTGCGAATGGTCCATTGCGAAGTTTCTTCGTCCCAATCAGCGCCCTCGACAAATGTGTTGTAGAGAACGCTGGAGCCATGCGCGGAAAGAAATCGCTCGGCGCCTGCATACAGTTCGCTCAGAGGCACCGAACTCATGCCCATGCTGCCCGCTTCGGCCGAATTCATGAACAGCTCGCGGATGACCTTGGCGGCGTAGGGCACGGCGATGTCTTCAATGTCGGCGTTGAGCGCGCTGGCAATGACCAGACGCCAGAACCGGTTGATCGCGCCTGCAGTCTGCTTATAGCGGCGCAGCCAGTCGCCGAGCGATTCACGCGAGTGTTCCAACGGACCCGGCCGCATCATGGCCTGGAACGCGCGGCCGAGGGCCAGCTTGTCGGCCAGCGTGAATGCCTGGGCGCGGAGCAGACTCGGCATTCCGTGCAAGGGCGGGGGCAGACGGAATGGCCCCAGCCTGAACGGTCCCAGCCGCGAGCGGCGCCCGTCGGGATCGATCATGGTCATGTCGCTGGTCCAGTGAATCTTGTTAGCGACGCCGATGCGGCGATAGAAGCCGATGAGATTGGTGCAGCAGCCGAAGAGAACGTGCTGGCAGTTGTCGATGACTTCGTTGACGCCGGGATGGAGATACGATGACGCGCGCCCGCCGAGATAACCGCGGCGCTCGACAAGTTGCACGCGAAAACCGGAGTCTGCCAGCGCGCAGGCCGCACTCATGCCGGCGACGCCGCCGCCGATCACGGTTACGGTCTTCGAGTTTTCGAGCGCGGTCAGTTTGCGTTCCTTTCTGTTTGGCTGGAGGCCGGTTGGTTTCGTGCTCTCCCACCCTGGCGACGTCTGACAACGTCGCTAGAATGGGGCACCCAGATTGTCAACGTGAGCCGGACGGGCGAAGGCGCACCCAGGCCATCCATCCAAGGCCGGCGGCGAGAATTTCGAGCTTCTGGAACGAGGGGACGCGAATGCGGCGGGAAAAGACATCGTAATCGGCGCGGCGGATGTTTTTGAGCAACCTGTGATAGATCTTCACCAGAACCCACAGCGCGGGCCGGCTCTCACGATCAATTAACGGCAGCAGTGTTCGCGCCGATCGATAGTAGTCCTCGGCGCGTTGCCCTATCGAGAAAAGCAGCGCCCGTTCGTTGGCCGTGGGCGCTGCACCCCGCGCACGGTTAAGCAGTGAGTCCAGCGAAACGTTGTGCGCGGCGAGGTCGTCCAGGGGCAGGTAGACGCGCTTGCGTTCCGCGTCCTCGGCCACGTCGCGCAGGATGTTGGTCAGTTGAAACGCGATGCCGGTTTCTTCGGCGAACTTTTCGGCGCGGGCGTCAGTGTAGCCAAAGATGCGAATGCACACCAGGCCAACTACGGAGGCAACGAGATAACAATAGCGGTACAAATCGTTGAAGGTGGCATAGGTGTCGACCGTCTCGGCCGCATGTTCCAGATCCATGGTGGTGCCGGCGACCAGTTCATCGAGCAGAGACAGCGGGATATTGAATCGCCGGATGGCGTCGCGCACGGCAATAAAGACCAGGTCGGCGGTCGGCGCTCCGGCGGAGGCCGCGTGCCATTCCGTGATCCACGCATCAAGACAGGCGCGACGCTCGCCGCGGGAGATGCTCTCGTCGTCGGA
Source organism: Occallatibacter sp. (assembly GCA_036489245.1). Taxonomy (GTDB): domain Bacteria; phylum Acidobacteriota; class Terriglobia; order Terriglobales; family Acidobacteriaceae; genus Telmatobacter. The sequence continues at coordinate 2,718 of DASXGD010000238.1, forward strand.
AAGGTCGTCGGCCTTGCGCATGAATGCGTAGATGGCGCAGATCGCATCGCGCCGCGGTTTGGGCAGCGCAACGAAGGAGTAGTAGAAGTTTTTGGCTTCGCGCCTGGCGATGGCGCGGCACTCGGCGTAGGCGCGCTCGAGGACATGATCCGGGACGAAGTCTGGCGTCTGGTCGTGCAATGGAGATTCCTGGCTCAAGCCGCCTTCTCTGCCGGACGGGGGCCGAGCCGCCAGAAGGGCAACATTTTCCCGCTGAGAGCCCGTAAGGCGAGCTGGATTTTTGTCGCCCTGGTGATTGCCGGGCGGGCGCTGAGGACGTCGTAATCGCGGCGCTCAATGGCGCGCAGGATCTCGAGGCCGCCGCGGCTGAAGAGGTCCAGATCGAGAGCGAGGTCGCGCTGAACGCGGCCAATCAGCGGCAGTCCCTCCTCGAACATGGCGCGGGCATAGCCGACTTCATAACGGAGGAGCTCGCGGAATTCGGGCGTGGCGACGCCGGCGGCGATGGTCGCGTCGCTGACGCCGAAGCGCTCCATGTCGGCCTGGGGAAGATAGACGCGATCCTTGGCGAAGTCGACCCGCACATCCTGCCAGAAGTTGGCCAGTTGCAATGCCGAGCACGTGGCATCGGAGAGGCGGAAGTTCTCTTCATTCACTTCGCCGCAGGCATAAAGCACGAGACGGCCGACGGGATTCGCCGAGTAATGGCAATAGGCCAGCACGTCCTGCATGGTTCGAAAGCGAGTGACTGTCTGGTCCTGGCGAAAAGCGGTGAGCAGATCGGCAAACGGCTCCTTCGGGATCGAGCACGCGCGGATGGTCTCGCCCAGAGCAACGAACACCGGATGGCGCGCGCGGCCTTCGTAACAGGCATCGAGTTCATGTCCCCATAGATCGAGCAGCGCCAGTGCCTGCGCGGTGTCGCCGACTTCGTCGCCAAGATCGTCGGAGACGCGGCAGTAGGCATAGATGGAATGGAAGTGGGGACGAAAAACCTTGGGCAGGAACCATGAAGCCACGTGGAAATTTTCGTAATGGGTCTCTGCCAGCCGCTTGCACCAGAGGCGCGCTTCTTCGATCGTGGGTGCGACGTCCGGAATGCGATAACCGGGGGGAAGCGCAGCCCAGCCGCGAGCGATGAGTGACTCGCGCTGTTCGGCGGTCGCGGCTATCCGATCGCGGTTTCCAGTGGCAAGGTTCAATTCGGAAATTTCCCTCAGGACTCAAATCCTCATTCATTGGTCGACTTGCTGTTCTCCCACCCTAGCGACGTCTGACAACGTCGCTAGAATGGGGCACCCGAACTTATCTCAAGGCACGATCGCGGTTTTGATTTCGCTGCTGCGGTTCATCAATTTCTCAAAGACGCGATTCAGTTCGTAGAGATGCGCGTGCCCGGTAATGAACTTGTCGGCCTGAAAGCGTCCGCCGGCGATAAGATCGAGCGCCCTGCGGCAAATGGCCGGCGTGTGATGGAATGTGGCGCGCATCGTGATATCGCTGTAGTGGATGCGGTTGGTATCGAGGGTGACATGAGTCCCCACCGCGCAACCGCCGAAAAAGTTTACCGTGCCGCCCTTGCGCACGAGTTCGACCGCCTCCTGCCATGTTTCCGGAATCCCTACGGCCTCTAGCGCGATGTCAACACCCTGTCCCCTGGGCGTGAGGGCGCGCGCTTCCTGAATCGCCTTGCGAATGTTCGGAGCCTGCACCACGTGCGCCGCGCCAAGCTGCCGCGCTGCTTCGACCTGGCCATCGTGCTTGACGATCGCGATCACCTCGCAACCGGCCAACGCGGCCACATGAAGAATCATCAGTCCCAGCGGACCGCCGCCGATGACAGCTACCGTGTCGCCTGGATGGGGCCGCGAGTCTTCAAACCCGTGGACCGCGCAGGCCAGTGGTTCAGTCAGCGCGGCGTGCTCCAGCGGAACATGATCGGGAATACGCAGGGTGTTCTTGGCCACGATCCGCGCCGGAATGCGGATGAACTCGGCATAGGCGCCGTTGTTGAAAAGCAGGTCGTCGCAGAGATTCTCCTGGCTACGCTCGCAAAAATAACACTCACCGCAGGGTGCCGAATTCAGCGCAACGACGCGATCGCCGGAAGCGAACTCCGTGACTCCCTGCCCAGCCTGGACTACGGTTCCGGCAAGCTCGTGTCCAAAGAGGGCTGGGGGCACGATCATGCGCGCATGATAACCGCGGCGAAACACCTTGAGGTCCGTGCCGCACGTCAGCGCAGCACCCACTTCGACGATCAGTTCGCCCGCAGCAGCGTTCGGCACCGGAACGCTTTCGATGCGAACGTCTTCGCGCCCATGGAGGATTGCGGCTTGCATGGTGGCGCGACTGTGATGGAGCGCGCTCTCGACTGTGGCACGGCCGTGATGGATGACGCTCTCGACCGTTGCCCGGCCGTGATGGAGCGCGTCTTCCACAGTGGCGCGACCATGCCCGATCACATCTTCGACCGTGGCACGGCCGTGCTCGATCGCGGTTTCAACCGTGGAACGGCTACGCTTGATCGCGGCTTTTACCGTGCCTGGCATCAGGCTCCCTCTAGTCTGCCCCCGCCCGGAACAGGCTCAATCATAATCTTCATGGAGTCGGCCTTGGGGTGGGACGCAATCTCGATGGCATCGACCGCCTGTTCGAGCGGGAAACGGTGCGAGATCAGCTGCGTCAGGTCAAATCCATTTCTGTAGCCGCCGAAGACCAGTTCGGTGACTTCATTGAGGAGAGCAAAGGAGGACGAATAGGACCCTAAAAGGGTCTTCTCATCCATACAAACCGCGCCCGGATCGAAAGTTGCGTCGCCGTGCTGGGTCTGGGCAAACAGCATTACTTTCCCCCCTGGCCGGACGGCATCCATGGCGGTCTTGATAAGGGCGTTGCCGCCGACGGCGAGAATGACGGCGTCGGCTCCGCGGCCTTCACTTTCACGAAATACCCGATCAACGACATTTTCCGTCCCCGCATTGATTGGATGCCTGAGACCGAATTGAGCCGCAATGGCGTGGCGCTCAGGATACAGGTCGGAGGTGAGGACACGCGCGCCGGTGCGGCCGGCGAGGACTGCATGCATCAGGCCGATGGGGCCCTGACCGATGACCAGGACGGTGTCGTCGGAAGCCAGATTGAGCAGCTTGACGCCCTTGAGCACAGTATTGACGGGCTCGACGAAGGCGGCCTGCTCGAAGGGGATGCCGTCGGGGATGCGCACCACTCCGCCGTTGTCGACCACGAAATCCATGACCCGGATGTATTCGGCAAAGCCGCCGCCGGAGGGTTCAAAACCCGCCGTCACCCCGGTTTTCTTGTAGAGCGGGCATTGCGCGGGCGTACCTTTGCGGCAGTAGTAGCACTCGTTGCAGGGAACGTGATGATGGACGACGACCCGCTCGCCAACGCTGTACGACTCGACCCCCTCGCCCAGGGCGACGATTGTTCCCGCCATCTCGTGGCCGAAGATGCGGGGCGCCGAGTGGGAACCGAAGTGGATTTTCTTCAGGTCGGTGCCACAGATTCCGCACGTGGCGATGCGGACCAGCAGTTCTCCGCGGCCGATGGAAGGGACGGGGACGGTTTCCACGCGCATGTCGTTTATACCGTGATAGACGACGGCGCGCATGGTGGCGGGGAGCTTTTTCACGGTTTGGAATTCAGCGCTTGAGAATTGAGTAACCATTGCGTTTTGATATGACCTCAATCATCGGAGAAACTCGTGCAGGGACTCCGCGATGCTTTGGGCAGCCTTAGTACTATTTTCGCCCATCCGGAGGAGTGCAGGCCAGTGCCAGGGGTGGAGAATCGCAAAAACCAGCAAGGGGCCCATCTGGAGCTTTCCTTGGGGAGAGAGGAATCGATTGAAATCGGGCAGGGTTTCATTGAGGCCGTCGCTGACGCCCTTGATGCAGTAGAACGGGATGGCGCGCATGGCGGCGAGGCGGGCCAAGGCGGCAGCTTCCATGTCCACCAGTCCGGCGCGGTAGGCGGAAGCGAGGCGGCGTTTTTCTGCCTGGTCGGCGACCCTGGGACTGGTGGCGAGCCAAACATCCCCGGCCTCGGCATCACAGCGAAACCGTTCGCCAGTCTGGACGTCGATAACACCGGCGACGTTGTGCGCGGTGCCGGGCGCGATATTCGCAGTGAGGGCTCCGGCCCAGCCGACAGAGAAGACAAGATCGACCGGACCGCCGTCCTCGATGGCGGCAAAGGCGCGGGTTGCGGCCGCCTGGCCGGCTCCGGCGCAGGCCACAATCCATTCGTCTTCGGAGTCACGCTGCGCCCAGAAATCGACGCCACTGCGGGCGCCATGCGGCCAGCCGCGGACCAGCGGTTTCACTTCGCCGGGAAAGGCGGCGATGATGGCGGTTCGGGTCATGCGCGGGTCGGCTCGCCGGCAGGAGGCGCATAGCCGTGGTCGCGGAACCAGTCTATCGCCGCGCGCATGGCGGGATAAACGGGCAGGATGCGGAAGCCGAGTTCCTGCTGGGCGCGGGCGCTGGAGGCGAACATCTTCTTGCGGCCCATGCGGACTTCTTCGAGTGTGGCGCGGGGTTCGCGGCCGCGGATGCGGCCCGTGATCCACTCTTCGAAAAAGGCATAGGTGGCCGCAACCGCGAACGGAATTTTTACCGTGGGTGAAGGGATCTGGGTGATAGCTGACATCTTGTCAAGGATCTGTTTGAGGGTGAGATTTTCGCCACCGAGAATGTAGCGCCGCCCAAAGCTGCCGGCCGTGAGCGCCGTAACGTGCATGCGCGCCACCTCGGCTACATCGACAAGATTGAGGCCGGTGTCGACATAGGCGGGAAACTTCCGATTGAGAAAGTCGACGAAGATTCGTCCCGTCGGTGTGGGCTTCGCGTCGCAGGGACCGATGGGCGTGGTGGGGTTGAGGATCACGACTTTCTGGCCCTTCTTTGCGGCGGCGATGGCTTCCTGCTCGGCGAGAAACTTGGACCGCTTGTAGTGGCCGACCATGTCGCCGATGGAAACCGGCGTGTCCTCGTTGATCACGAGGCCGTCTTCGCGGAAATGCATGGTGGCCACGCTCGATGTGTAGACGAAGCGCTTGACGCCGGCCTCGCGCGCCATGCGCAGCAATTCGCGGGTGCCATCGACGTTGGCGCGATACATCGATTGGGGGTCGGGAATCCAGAGACGATAATCAGCGGCGACGTGAACCACCGCGTCGCATCCGGCAAGTCCCGATTGAAGTGATTCCGGCTGAGCCAGATCGCCGACGAATATGTCCCCGGCAATGCCTTTTAGGTTGGCGAGATTACTGGTCTTGCGAACCAGCATGCGCAGTTGGGCGCCCTGCGCGGCAAGAGCATGAGCCACATGGTGGCCTACGAATCCGGTCGCGCCTGTGAGCAGAATACGCATCGCAAGAATCTGGGAACCTCTATCTTAAATGCCGATTCCGGGGCCCACCAATCGGGGCGAACCGCAGACTTCGCGGCCGCGCAAGTTTTCATTCCGCAGAGGGCATGCCGTTCAAAGCCCGGTGGTATGATCTGGCTACTTGCAGACTGGCAAAGACAGTCGGCGAGCAGGACTCCCGGGCGTTTCCCCGGGCCGGCCGGCAGGAGTTGAGCCGATGGCCTACGTCATACCGATCGTCGTCGGCTTTCTGATGGTTTCGATCGGCATGAGCCTTCGCCTGCGGGAACTGGCCGCAAGCCTGCGCCGCCTGACCTGGCTGAAGTGGATGCGGATGCTGGTCGCAACGTTTATCCTCCCCGCACTTCTGGCCCTGGCCCTTGCCCGTGTTTTCCACCTGGCAAGAGGCGAGCTGGTGGGGATATTCCTGGTGGGAGTTGCACCTGGAGCTCCTCTTCTTACGCGCAACCTGGCCAAAAAGGGATTCGACATGCACCTGGCGGCCACGTACCAGGTGTGGGCCGCGCTCATGATTCCGGTGATGATTCCGATCATTGTGGCCGCCGCCGCCAAACTCTACAACCGCGAGATCTGGATCTCTCCCTCAATACTGCTGGGTCAAATCGTCGTCAAGCAGATGCTGCCGCTCGCCCTGGGGATGGTCATCGCCCGGGTCGCTCCGGCGTGGTCAAAGAAATATCAGCCGACGCTCAACATGCTCGGCAACATCCTGATCACGGCCATCATAGGGCTGGCCTTGTTCAAACTGGGCCCCGCACTGAAAGAAATCACGCCGATGCTTCCCATCGTCGCTCTCCTGCTGGCCCTTGGATGTATGAGCGCCGTCTGGCTCATCCGGTTGGATGATCCGGTCGTGCGAGAGACCTTCGCGATCTCGAACGCCAACCGGCACGTGGGCCTCGCGGTGCTGCTTTCGGCTCGGTCTGTTCATCCCAGCGAGGCTCTTCCGGCGATCGGCTGCTATGCGCTGCTGGTTCCGCTGGTGATGTTCGCCTACATCCGCTGGTCCCGGGGCGGGAGTTCGGCGCAGAAAGGCCCAGTTCTGGAAGTGAAGAGATCGGTTGCGTCAGGCTGAGATCGAACCGCAGGTCCTTCGACTTCGTCCGCCGCGGCGGACTTCGCTCAGGATGACATCGGGCGGTTGGGGTTCGTGGTCTCCCACCCTTGCGATCGAAAAAAAGTCGCAAGGATGGGGCACGGAGGCTCGGTGGTCCGCTGTCATTTTCACCCGCGACTTGCCCAGCGAGTCGAACCGCTCAGGATGACAGTCTCTGTTGTGTTGCAAATTAGGACACTAGTCCAGCTTGTCAGGATGGAGGGCGATGTTTTTTTCGCCGGCGGCCTTCTTTTCGTTGAAGGCCTTGACCCAGTCTTCCCAGTGCTTCCCGGCGGCGCGATCCTTGCCGCTGAATTCGAGACGGGCAATCTCGGCGTAGCACAATCTGCGCTTTTCGGGAGCCTGGGGCGTGAAGTACTGCACATAGGACTCAGCCAGCGTGGCGCCCGTCGAACGGTTGAAGATGTAGGCCTCGATGCGCTCGCCGGACTTCAGGGTGAGTGTCACATCGCCGCGATAGTCGAAGGCCTTTTCGAGAGCCTGACGCACGTCTTCGTCCGAAGCCAGTTCGGGCACCCAGCCTTCGAGTTTCTCATGCTCCGTGCCTGGAGCCAGTTCCAGCGCTTCGACCTGCTCCATGGTGTATTTCGCGACTTCCGCGGTCATCTAGTTGGTCTCCACAAGGCTCGAATTGGGCGTACGCGATGAATTCTCGATCTTCACTAGTGTCGCGGGGCCATGCGGGGCCGGCTCGTTGAGCAGCTTGAGCGCATGCTGGTCGCGATACTGGCTGAACGAGCCGCGCACCATTCCCCAGAAACCCTTGAGCGATCCGAATCCGTCGATGACTGCCGACGGCTCGTACCCACAGCTCACCATGCAGTTGGCGCACTTGGGATTGCCGCTGGCCACTCCGTACTCTTCCCACTTCGTTGTTTCGAGCAGTTCCTTGAATGTTTCCGCATAGCCGTCCTGCAACAGGTAGCAGGGCCTCTGCCAGCCGAAGATGTTGTAGGCCGGCGAGCCCCACGGGGTGCATTCGTATTTGCGATCGCCCATGAGGAATTCGAGAAAGAGCGGCGACATGTTGAACTTCCAGGTCTTCTTCCGATTCGACAGGATGGCGCGGAACAGCCTGCGCACGCGCGCGCGGCCGAGGAAGCGGTGCTGGTCGGGGGCCATCTCGTAGCTGTAACCCGGCGAGAGCACGATGCCCTCCACGCCCATCTCCATCACATCGTCGAAGAAACTGCGGACCTGATTGGGATCGGTGCCGTCAAAGAACGTCGCGTTGGTGGTGACGCGAAAGCCGCGCTGGACGGCTTCCTTGATACCTTCGACGGCGATGTCGTAGCCGCCCTCGCGGCACACGGAGAAGTCGTGGTGCTCGCGCTGCCCGTCGAGATGCACCGAGAAGGTCAGGTACTTGGACGGCGTGAATTCCGGCAGGCGGCGCTTCAACTCCAGCGCGTTGGTGCAGAGATAGATGTATTTCTTGCGGGCGATGAGGCCGTTGACGATTTCGACGATCTGGGGATGGAGCAGCGGCTCACCGCCGGGGATGGACACC
>DASXGD010000525.1:0-6706 GCA_036489245.1 Occallatibacter sp.
ACACGTCGCGAAGCAGCCTGGTGATTTTCGATTCGTACTTTTCGTCATCGTAATCCCGCTTGAAGACTGTCCGGGCTTCCAGGTCCTTTTGGCTGGCGGAAGCTTCCGCGAACCCCAGCATGGCGATCTCGACCTCGGTCAGAGGCACATCCGCTCGTTTCGCCTGGTCGACAATACGGTTAATAAGAAATCGCTTCGCCTTGACTACCGCCGACGTGCTCATCGCTCTGCCTTCCTAAATGCGAACCAGGTCTCTCTGGATCTTGCCCGTCACCCAGGCCTTGCCGGGCCCCGTCAGCATGTCGACTTCGCTGCGCACTCCAAATTCCGGCAGGTAAATGCCGGGCTCGACCGAGAAGCACGTGTTGGGCAGCAGCAGACGTTCGTCGTGAGTTTCGAGATTGTCGAGGTGCGCGCCGGGCCCATGAATCTCCTGCGCGATATTGTGCCCCGTTCGATGGGTAAAGTACTCGCCGAATCCGGCGTTGCGAATCACGGCGCGGGCCGCATCGTCGGCCTCAAAACCGCGAATCGGACGGCTCGCGGCGAACGCCGTCTCGACCGCCTTGATGGCGGCATCGCGCGCGTTGCGAACCGTCTCGAACACCTGTTGCTCCCGCTCCGTCGGTTCGCGGCCGACCACGCCCGTCCACGTGATGTCGTAAAACACGCTGCCCGGCTTGTTCAGCCGTCCCCAGATGTCGATCAGCACAAAATCTCCCTGCCTGATCGCAGCCGTGTGCTCTGCTGTCGGCTCGTAGTGGGAGTCGGAACAGTGGGCATTCACGCTCACGTTCGGCCCGTTCTCCCACACCAGGCCCTCGCAGCGCATGGCATCGCTCAGAAACTGCACCATCGCGAATTCGGTCAGTTCTCCAGGACTCCCGCTCGCCGGACGCACGGTTCGGCCAATCTTCCGCCACGCCTCTTCGAGAATGATGTCGATGGCCTTCTGCGCCACGCCGTGGCTGGCAATCTGCTCTTCGCTCAGCACCGCCTCAAACTGGCTCACCAGGTCCGCTGAACTTACGATCTGTTTGCCGATTCCGCGCAGGAACTCCACCGTCCCCGCATCGACCATCGACACGTACATGATGGCGTTGTCGGGCGAGTACTGCATGGCCAGCCGCGTCGAGCCCCGGAGCATCACTTCAAGTCCCCGCGCCAACTCCTGCCAGCTCGAATAGAGACCCTTGCTGCCGGGCAGCGAATCGAGCCGCCCCTGCTCGATCCGGTGCACCAGCCGGCGCGGCTCCCCGGCCGCGGGCACATAGTAGTACCACCGGCGCGTGATGTGCGCTTTCGGATCAAGGCCCAGAATCCGCTCGCCGATCGGATCTCGATGATGATGATCGTAGAACAGCCAGCCGTCGTGGCCCGCCTCGCGCAGCGCACACTGAATCGCGTCCAGGTTCATAGGGGCCATTTTATAGCGGCATTGAAGATTGGAGATGAGCCAACGCAAAGAGGGAAGAGCGATCGCCCTCAGAATCCCCGTTCAAGGCGATAGGCAAGTGCGTTGGGAAGACCGGCACTCTGGATGCGTCGCTGCGTCTCGGCCACGTCGTATGGAACACGGTGCCAGGTGAAAACAGATTGCTCGCTGTCGAAGATCGCAAATGCGGCGCGCCAGTCGGCGTCGCGCGGCTGACCCACCGAGCCGGGGTTGAGCAGATAGCGATATCCGCTTCGAAGCTTCAGCGGGAATTGTTCCGCCTCGCTGGTGAGATTGTATTCCGGCTGGAGACGCGTCTCGGTGTAATCGCCGGTCGCGAAACCCACCTGGCGATGGGTGTGGCCGAACAATGTGATCGGCGAGGACGCAGCCTGGAGCGAAGGCGAGGCGTCGTCGAGCGTGAAAAGGTATTCGTCCTCGTCGCGCGGCGACCCGTGCACGCAGCTCACCTCCGAATCCTCCGGGGTCACCGGCCCCGTGGGCAGATTGCGCAGCCACTCCCGGTGCTCGTCCTCGAGAATGCTCTCCGTCCACAGGACTGCGACGCGGGCATTCTGGCTGAAATCGAATACCGCAAGTCCCCCGCACGCCCGGTCGTGATTGCCGCGCACCACGAGGTTGCCGAGCGGTCGCACCCGATCGATGACTTCGTTGGGATTGGCGCCATAACCGACGATGTCGCCCAGGTTCCAGACCACGTCATGAGGCGGCGCCGCAGCCAGAACGGCCTCAAGAGCTTCAAGGTTGCCATGGATATCGGAGAGGACAAGCGCGCGCATGGAGGACCCGGTCAATCCATTTATCCTACCCCCGCCTGCATTCGCCCATCTTTGCGGTTTGCTCCGGATTGCACAAAATTACCGCACGCCGGTGCTTAAGGTAACCGGGCACAAGAGAACGCAGACGAATGGCATGCATTCAAGCGCGATACCGGCGCCCTCGCCGCGACCATGACACATCGATATTTCTCCGGGCCCTCCGGAAAAATAGTGGTGCGTTGCGGGATTCAGAACTACCCCGAAGCGATTCCCTGCCAACCTCGCTTCAGCCGGCTTCCGCGCGCTTCCATCCGTTCCGCGCGTCAGGCCCGGGAGAGGCTTACAACGCCGCGAGTGCTTCCTGCTGGTCGGAAAACAGCCCGGCGTACTTGGTGATCCCCACCATCGTGAACACCTTTTTGAAGTGGGCCGAAAGCCCGTAGGCGAACACCTTCTGGCCGGCGTTGGCGGCCTCGATCAGCAACTGAATCACCAGCGCAATCCCGCTGGAGTTGATGTAGTCCACCTTGCTGAAGTCCAGCAGGATCAGCTTGGTGGTCTGCTTGGGAAGCGCCTGATAGGTGCCCAGCACGGCGTCCTTCGAAGTGCTGGCGATGTCGCCCTCAAAGCGCAGGACACTGACCGGGTGCCCGGCCGGGGAAGTTATCTGATCTACACGCGATTTGGTTTCGCTCTGCACAATCGATCGTCTCCGTATCTCTTGTTCTATTGGGAGGGAGGATCCAGCCGGATCACGAGCCGAACATAACTGGCTTTCCCATTGGCGCCGGCCACCCATTCGGCCTCGTCGACCAGCGCCTGGATAAGAAACATGCCCATGCCGCGGGGGTCTTCCTCGCCGTGAATCTTGCGGTCGATATCCGGCTTGGGAGGCAGGCCCTGCAGGCCCTTCCCGTCGTCGATGACCTTGACCTCCAGCGCACTCAAACCTGCAGAGAGTACTACGCCGACTGACAGCCCTTCGTTCAATCGATTGCCATGTTCCATGGCGTTGATGCACGCCTCGGCTACGGCTGTCTTCAGATCTTCCACCCGGTCTTCGCGAAATCCCATCAGCTTGGCAACCGCCGCCGCGGTGCTCATGGCCACTTTTTCATAGCCCAGCCGCGAAGGCAGGCGCACCTCCACCGTGGTCGGTTTGACGGTGGCCTTGGCGCCGCTCATGCCGCTGACTCCGCGCTGCGGCAAAGCACCAATGCTGTCATGTCGTCCCCCTGCGGGCCGCCCTCAACAAACTCCCCGATAGCTGTCCACAATGCATCGAGAATATCATCGGCTTTGGGCGCCGGACATTGAGAAAAATGCTCCATAAGTCGTTCTGGACCAAATTCTTCATCCCCGCGGAAAGCTTCCGTAAGCCCGTCGGTATAGAACAGCATGCGCGAGCCCCGCGGAAACGAACACCGCTCGCTGGTGTAACGCATCCCCGGCAACATGCCCAGCGGGGTTCCGACCGATTCAAACAGGCAGGTGCCGCCGTCGGGATGAACCGCGAACCCAGGATTGTGCCCGGCGTTGACCACCTCAATTTCCGCCGCCTGGGGATAGAGCCGGAGGAAAATGGCCGTAACGTACTTCCGCCGCGCTTCCTCCCCGTCCATCCAGTGATGCTGGTTCATGCGCGTCGCCAGTTCATCGAGGGGCACGTTATCGAAAGCCATGGCCCGAAATGCGGATCGGAAGCTGGTCGACATGATGGCCGATGCCAGCCCCTTGCCCGCCACATCGGCCACGGCCATCACCACGCTTCCATCCGGCTGGGTCAGGATGTCGAGGTAATCGCCCCCCACTTCGTAGCAGGTCATGGAGCGATACCCCAATGAGTAACCCTCGATCCGGGGCAGTTCCTGCGGCAGCAGCGAGCGCTGGATATTGCGGGCCGCATCCAGGTCCTGCTGCACCCGGGCAAACTCCACGTTGCGCTTGTGGTTGCGCGCGTTTTCGAGAGCCACGGCGGCCTGCAGCGCCAGCCCTTCGAGGAAGTCGGCTTCGTAGATGGTCAGCGGCCGGTCGTCGGGAGTCGCGACCACCAGCTCGGTCATGCGGCGGCCATCGCGGTCTGCAAGGGGAAACACCGGCACGATGGACGACGGTGCGGAGACGCCGTGGTTGGCCGTCTCGGCTGCCGCGGCGGGCACCGGAATGAAAGCAATGGGAGCGCCATACGAAAGTCCCGTGCTCGGAAAAGCCGCGCCAGCCATCTCCAGTTCGCGCACCACGATGCGCAGCACCGTCTCCAGAACCTCCTCTTCGCGGATGGTCGAGTGCACCTGCCGCGACGCCTCGAGCAAAGCCTGCAGGCGGAATACCTGTTGCTGTAAGTCTATGGTTTCGTTGTTGCCGGGAAGCTGTATTCCAGCCGCCATTACCCACCCCCGTGGTTTCCCACTCTACCACGGGCCCAATTTTCTGGCGCCCGGCTTGCCGCCCTCCTTCGTCCGGATCGGGCCTTGAAGCTGTTGTTTACGACGGTGCCAACATCTGGGTCGCCAACGACGATGGCACCCTGACCCAGATCCGCGCCGTCAGGTGAACCGCCCCATTTTGCCAATTTTTGCCAATGTCGGCTAGTCTACAGGTGAGAGGAAACCGATGCCGACCCGGAACATCAACTTGACCCAGCAGATGGACAGTTTTGTCGATGCCAAGATCCGGAGCGGAGAGTATGCCAACGCAAGCGAAGTGCTCCGCGCCGGCCTGCGTGCGCTGGAACAGGCCGAGCGGGAAGACCTTGCGCGCCTTGAAGCCCTTCGTTCGGCAGTTTCGGCGGGAGAGGCAAGCGGAATTGCCGACGGAGACGTCCTGGGCGAGGTGCGAGATCGAATTCGCAGACGAGCCTTTGTCACGGGACGGGCCTGACCGTTGCCTGCATACCGGGGTCTCCGCTCTCGCCAGGCTTGACCTGATCGAAATTGCGGATTACACGCTCGACACCTGGGGCGAGGAGCAGGCTCTCTCTTACCTGGATGGACTGGAGAAATGCTTTGGGCGGCTTGCCTCCTCGCCGGAGATAGGCCGCCCGTGTGATCGCGTCCGGCCCGGATACCGGCGGATCGAGTACCAGAAGCATGTCGTCTTTTACCGGATAGATCACGAGGGCGTTTTCATCAGCCGGATATTGCATCACCGCATGCTGCCCACCGGCCGTCTCCTCGACGGGCCGGAGGCGGAGTAGTTATTCCTCTCCGTGACCCAAAGCGTAAGCGGACTGACTTTTGCTTTGACCCGGTCATTTATCCTTCCCTCGATGCGAAAGACCCTCTCCGTTGCCATGATCGCGATGAACGAGGAGGCGAACCTGCCTCTCACCCTCGAAAGCGTCAAGTGGGCCGACGAAATCATCGTGGTCGATTCAGGCTCCAAGGACCGCACCCTGGAAATCGCCGAGTCGTTCGGCGCCAAAACCAGCTATCACGCCTTCGGCGGCCACGGCGAACAGAAGAACGTGGCTCTCGACCTGTGCACATCCGACTGGATCCTGCTCCTCGACGCCGACGAAGTGCTCACCCCCGAACTGCAGCAGGAAATCCGCCAGACCCTCGGCGGGGAGCCCAGGTATGGGGCCTACTGGATCCCGCGCCTGAATCTGATCCTCGGCCGCTGGATGCGCCATGGCGGCTTCTATCCCGACCGCAAGCTGCGGCTGTTTCGGCGCGGAGCCGCCCGCCTGAGCGAAGGCGTCGGCCCGCACTCGACGCCGCAATTTGACGGCCCGCGCGGCAATCTCAAGCACGACATGCTGCACTACGCGTACCCAACCATGGGCGTCTACCTCGAGCACATGAACCGCTACAGCACGGAGATCGCCCATCTGCTGCACGCCAAGGATCGCGACAGCCGCTCGCTCCCGGCCTTCGTGTGCAATGCGGTCCTGAATCCGGTCGCGACCTTTATCTACAATTACATCTTCCGGCTGGGGTTCCTGGATGGCCGCGAAGGCCTTCTCCTCCACCTCAACCACTCCGTCTACATCCATTGGAAGTTCATCAAGGCGTGGTGGCTTGGGCAGGGAAAGCCGATCAAGTAGCCCATTTCCAGGCATGACACCCGGAGGTACAAGGGATTCCGGCCGGGCCGCCAGCCCCTTCACCCCTGTGCGATCAGCTTCAGATAATCCGGCTCATCGGCAATGGTTTGATATCGGAAGCCTCGCACCATCCTGCGTTCTTTCAGGAAGAACACTCCCGGCATTTGATGGCCGTCCTCTTGGATCCTGCCCAGCCCGTACTTGCGCAACGCTCCCTTGAGCCAGCCCTTCCAGACTGCGGGGATCAGCAAGTTCAAATACGGGTTCATCCGGGATAGGGCAAAGAGAGGGTGCTGGTAAAGCGATCCGTCGGGATTGCTGACTCGCTCAACATCCGAAAGTTGGTAGTAATCAAAGTACGGCTTGGCCCGTTCAGGGGAACCAAGATGCACGAACACGGGGATTGCCCCCTTGGCAGCGATCTGCCCTCGGATCTGTGAGACC
>DASXGD010000540.1:0-2719 GCA_036489245.1 Occallatibacter sp.
TGCCGTCCAACAAAAATGCCAAGCTGGTTTTCTACTGTCACAACCTGCATTGAATGGCGTCACACGAAGCCGCCCGTCGGGCGGTCGGCGCCGGATACACCAACGTTAGCGTGATGGTCGACGGCATTACCGGATGGCACAAGGCCGGCAAACCAGTCGTATCAGTCGACGGCGCCGCCGATAGCCTGTAGACGCTCGAGTTGGGCCGTAGACTTTGCTCTGGTAGAACCCTGGCGAATTGCGCTCTCCAGCCCAGGGGAGGAGTCAGGCGGTTGGTTTGGCTTGGCTTACCTATTCCCCCTTGTACGTTCGCCATCTCGCCTCGTCGATGGCATATAGTTGCGCGGTGCAAGCCGCCTCCCCATTAGCGCAGCTCGCCCCGCGCGAACTGACCCCCCGCGGCATCGCGCTCGGAATCGCCCTGGCACTCATCCTTGGGGCTGCCAACGCATACCTCGGTCTTTACGCTGGCCTGACCGTTTCGGCCAGTATTCCGGCGGCGGTAATCTCGATGGCGATTCTGCGGATGGCCGGCGGGGCCACCATTCTCGAGAACAACGTCGTGCAAGCCATCGCATCCGCGGGAGAAGCAGTCGCCGCCGGATCGATCTTCACCTTTCCCGCCCTCATCATCCTCGGGCACAAAGGTCCGCTGCCTTATCTGCAAGTCACTGCCTTGAGCGCAGCCGGTGGCACGATGGGCGCCTTGCTGGTTGTTTTTTTACGCCGCGCCTATATCGTCGAGGACCGTCTCCCGTTTCCCGAAGGGCTAGCCTGCGCTCAAGTTCTGCGCGCCGGGGAGAATCAGACCCAAATAGGTCCGCTTGCGTGGGGTGGTGCGATCGCGGCCGGTTTGAAAGCCACGCAGGACGTGTTTGGCATTCTTCCGGGAATGGTTTCCGGTGCGCGATGGCTGGGAGGTGCGGTGATCGGCGGCTCGATCAATATTTCCGGAGCGCTTTTGGGTATCGGCTACATAGTTGGATTGCGCATCGCCACTTTGGTTTTCGCCGGAGGCGCGTTTGCGTGGGTTGTCGCCATACCGGTTCTCGCCC
Source organism: Occallatibacter sp. (assembly GCA_036489245.1). Classification (GTDB taxonomy): domain Bacteria; phylum Acidobacteriota; class Terriglobia; order Terriglobales; family Acidobacteriaceae; genus Telmatobacter. The sequence goes on from DASXGD010000540.1 coordinate 1,056, forward strand.
TGCTTCATGGCGGTGGACAAAACCCAGACCCGATGCGCGCCGCCTCGGCGCTGTGGAGTTCGCAAGTCCGTTATCTCGGCGTTGGAGCGATGCTTACCGGCGGAATCGTAACGCTGTGGCGCCTTCGCACGCGCATCTTCGCCGCCCTGCGTGACAGCCTGGCTATCGTGGGTGGCAGCCATGTGCAGGTGCTGGCGCGCGAGGAAACCGATCTCTCGCCGAAGGCTATCGTCAGCGCCGTCGGGCTCACGGTTCCGGTAATTTTCGCACTCTGCCTCGCGCTGGGTGCGGGAGTGGCCTTGAGCGCCGCGCTTGCCCTGATGCTGGCGCTGATCGGATTCTTCGCTACCGCGATCGCCGGCTATCTCACCGGAATCGTGGGTGCATCGAATAATCCAGTTTCGGGGGTCACGGTCATCGTGTTGCTGGCCGTGGCAATTTTCCTCAAACTTGCCGGGGTTGAAAGCGTGGGGGTCGGGCCCCGTCTTGCGATTTTGTCAGGCGCCGTCGTCTGCACGGCTGCCGCGATGGCGGGTGATTCGTTGCACGACCTTGCAACCGGATACTTTGTTGGAGCGACCCCACGCGCGTTGGAGATAGGCGTGTTGATCGGCGCGATCGCGGCATCGTTCGTCATGGCGCCGATTCTGAATCTGCTCATCGCAGGCTATGGAATTGCCGGAACCGCGACCGCCCGCCCCGGCGCTCTCGCCGCGCCACAGGCTTTCCTGATGGCCAAAGTAACCCAAGGGGTTTTCCGTGGCGGCTTGCCATGGACCATGATCGCGGCCGGCGCGATCCTGGCCGCCCTGCTCGCGGTCGGCGATGTGCTTGCTGAACGGTCCAGCAGCTCTTGGCGGGCTCCAATCATGCCGGTCGCGATCGGACTGTATTTACCCTTCGGCTTGAGCGTAACCATCTTCATTGGCGCGCTGGCCGGCGGATGGCTCGGCCAAGAGGAGGAGGGCGGCCCCCGACTCTTGTTCGCTGCCGGAATGGTCGCCGGCGAAGCCCTGATGGGCGTCGCAACCGGGGCGCTGGTCACCGCCGGAATTTCCCTGCCCCTACTCTAGGGGAGTGCGAGCAGGGGTACGGGCCGGCAAGCGGCGCCCGGCTCGGTTTCCCGAAACGAGCGATGAGCAGCTAAGCTCCCGCCATGAAGACCTCTCTTCGTGCCCTGGCAGCCGCGCTCCTCTTGATCTTGAGTGATCGCGCTTGCGCTCAGTCTATCATCCGCACGACGGAAGTAACCTGGTTTACTCCCTCAGTCCCCTCAGGTCCCATCCAGGAAGGATCGTGCTGGACCCGCTCGATTGCTGCCGACCGGCCGGGCGCGTGGCGATGTATGATCAGCAATGGCATTCACGACCCCTGCTTCCAGGTGCCGCCAATGGAAAATGAGGTTATCTGCGATGCCAACCCCGCGCTCGGCAAGAGCGGCTTTGTGATGAAGCTCACTAGAGCGCTTCCGCTCGTGACCGCGCCTCCCGCCGCCTCGCCATCACCGTGGATTCTGCAGCTCGAAGATGGGTCGGTCTGCACGCCCTTCACCGGAACGCGGCCCGCGGTCAACAACCAGCCGGCGGTATGGTCGTGCATCATGCCGGGGGTGCCGCCCAGCCCGCGTACCAACTCGCTCGTCACCAAGGTTCATCCGGGAAATG
>DASXGD010000003.1:0-2313 GCA_036489245.1 Occallatibacter sp.
GGCCAAGCCTGGTTGTTGAGGGGCCTGGAATCGGTTCGGCGAGATCGAACAGGCGGAGGTCTTCGCGCTGGCAGAAATACTGGGCGCGGAAGAGCTCGGGCAGGCAAACGATGTTCGCCCCGCGGCGTGCCGCGTCGTGAACGTGCCCGATCGCCGACTCCAGGTTCACCTCCGGATCGGGGCCCATGCTCATCTGTACCAGGCCGACCTTGTATTTACGCGTATTCGCCATGATCTGTTTTGTAGTCCCCCTATATGAAAGCGAAGCCAATTCCGCCCGCGGAACTGGCCCTCACTACTGATGCGCTTGGACCGGAATCTGGTGCTAATCCCCGCGAAGCTCGAAAACCGGAGAGGGGGCGATCGCGGGCGCGGCAAGGAATCCCCTGGGCCGGGCCTAGTCTTCGTTCAGGATGAGCACTGCCGCGGCGATGGTTGTCGTCCAAAGCCCCCGCTTGTCGCCCACGGCCGACTGGGTGACGTTGCTGGTGCGAACAATCTTGTTGGAGATTCGGTAGATCTCTTTCTTTTCATCCCAGCTTTTGTCGGGGTCGAACTCTACATCGAGGGTCGTGGCGAGCATCTCGGCAGCCAGTTCTTCGGCGTACTCGCCGGCCTGTTCTTCGGTCTCGCCGAAGCTGTGATGCTCACTGAGGTAGCCGTAGGTATTGCGATCCGCCGGGATGGCCACCCCAATGCTGCAGGCGATCAACCGGTGGGGCTCGCGCGTGGAGTTTTCAGCGATGACCGAAAATACAACTTCGCCGTGGCTGAGATAGGTGAGGCCCTCTTTGCGTGGCACGATCTTGCAGCCGGGCGGGAAGATGGAACTGACCCGTACCAGGTTCTGTGAGGCGATGCCCGCATCCCGAAGGGCCAGCTCAAACGAGGTCAAACGCTCCTTGTGTTTGCCGACACCCTTGGTCAAGAACAACTTCTTCGGGACCATGCCTTTTCCCAATTTCTATGTGCCCTCCGCGAGGTCCAGACGATCCAGAATTGTGTGGACGTTCCCGACTGAGTCTATCTCATTCCGGGGAATAGAAGAACCCGCGTCAATGAATTCTGCGGGGATTATTTCCACGGTGCCCGACAGAGTCGCCGAGACGGGTCTAAGCTGGAATTCGGGGTCTCGCTGAAAGCAAAATTACCGCTCCGGATTTGCACGATTGGCCCGAGTTGCAGCGCGGTGCCGCTCTAGAATGCAGGATGCGGCTTCGGCGCTTCGGCGGGCAGCGGTCGGCAACAGGCTCCGCGATTTTTTCAGAATCTGTGCCGCTACGGCGTAACTTTTTCAGGCGAGGGACGTTTATATGGAGATGACGCGCATTTTCCGGCTCGGGGTTCCTGTCCTTCTCGTCGTAACGGCGAGCGCCATCGCATCGGCCCAGCCACCCGCTCCGAATGAACCGCCTCCGCCGGCAATGGACGCCCGCGGCCCGGTCGTGCTCGATTGGACTCCTCCCGCACTGGGCCAACTCAGCGCACTGGCGGCGGTGAAAAATAGCTTTACCCTGGACCGGACTATGCTGAACGCCGCAGCCAGCCTCATGCCCGATGCTGATGAGCCGACCCGGCAGGCCATCAATCGGGTCGATGGGGTGAGCGTTCACCTTCTGCGCTTCGGACAATCGGGTGTTCCCGACGAGGGTGCGGTCAGCGCCATTCGCGATGCGTATCACCTGCGCGGCTGGAAGCATGTGGTCACTACGACAGGCAATGGTGGTCCGGTCCATGACGGAACCACGGACGTTTGGGTCGTAATGGACGGGATCAACCTGCGCGGCGCGGTGGTGCTGGCCGAGACGCCAAAATCACTGACCCTGGTGACGGTGGCCGGGAACCTGAGCCCCGTTGATCTTCTGCACCTGCGCGGGCATTTCGGGATTCCCCGTTTTGAGGGAGACGAGTTGCAGCCCCAATCGCGCCGGGAACCACCAGAGCCGACTCTCAAGCCCCGGCCAACGAATTGATCCCATCTCAATTGCCACCCTCAAACGGCGGATGCTAGCCTTCCCTTTGAACACTCACTCGGGAAGGACAAACCCAAAACCCCATGCAGACCACCTATAACGGGCTGGAATTGCCGAAAGACGGCCAGCCTATCGAGTACGCCGGCGGCCAATTCACCATTCCTGACAATCCCATCATTCCGTACATCGAGGGCGATGGAACCGGCCGCGATATCTGGAAGGCATCGCAGCGCGTCTTTGACGCTGCGGTGGAAAAAGCCTACGGGGGCAGGCGCGCGATCAAGTGGTTCGAGATTTTCGCCGGCGAGAAGGCCTATCGCCAGTTCAGCAACTGGCTGCC
>DASXGD010000011.1:0-3337 GCA_036489245.1 Occallatibacter sp.
AGCCGCCCATCGAGGATCGCGCTGTCTATCAAAGCATTGAGGAGGTGCCGCGCTGTACATGCGGCGCCCGTTTGCGCCCCCACATCGTCTTCTTTGGCGAGATACCGCTCGAGATGAGCCGCATCGAACGCGAGATCGGCAAAGCCACGGTCATGCTCGTGGTGGGCACGTCGGGCTCAGTGTATCCGGCAGCCAGTTTCGTCAACTGGGCTCGCCATGCCGGCGCCCGCACGATTTATATCGGCCGCGAGCGCCCGCTCAATGCCTCTTCGTTCACAAACATCGTCGAAGGCAAAGCGGGCGAGGTCATGCCGGGGCTGTTCACGGTGGACTAGCCCGCCAGCCCCGATCAGAAGTGGAACCGGTACCGCACCTCCGCCGAAACCATGCGCGGATCGTTGTAATGGAATCCGCCGATGGTGACCGAGTTGTCGAGCAGCACACGGTGATCGGTGACGTTGATGACGTTGACCGCAACCTTCCAGTTTTCTCTGAAGCTGTGGCCGGCGGAAACATCAAAGGTCGTGTGCACCGGAAGGTAGGGGCCGTTGTAGGGGCCCTGATCCGCGCCTGCAAGCCCATTGACGAAGCCTGAACCGTAGTACACGTTGGTGGCGAACCAGGAGTGCAGCGGGAGGTTGGCATTGAAGCCCGTGTTCAGCGTATGCCGCTGGTCGTGGTCGACGGGACTATAGGAAAAGTCCGGCGGAGAGCAGGCGTCGTCGCCCGGAAGGCTGCACGTGAACCCGCCAATGATGGCGCCGCGCTGTTCTGCAATTTGATTCGCGTAGGTGAGGTGGAACTGCCCGACGCGGAAAAGCTGCGGCGAGCGCAGCGTCATTTCCCACGAGCGGACCAGCGCGCCATCGACGGCGATGGGGAAGTACATATTGGATTCGCCGAGGTTGGAGTGGTCGAGGAAGTTGTTGACGCGGCTCTTCACATTCGCGACGTCGAGGAACCAGCCTTTGAAGGGGATCTGAACGCCGAATTGATGCTCTTCGTCGCGTTCCGAGGGCAGGGGCGTGAAGGTGTTCTCGCCCGAGGGAAGGTTCGATGCGTAGTTAAGCACGGACGAAGAGACGGTTTCGAGCGGGGCAGGCTGGAAGAAGTGGCCGTAGAAGCCGCGCAGAACCCAGTGCAGGCGGGGAATCTCAACGGTCGCCCCGATGCGCGGATAGATCGCCGACTCGTTGAGCGTTCCGCGAAGGATGGAGAAGCGCTCGCCGCCGAGGATGGTGACGTAGCGGCCGAGGTGCAGGTGATCGGAGACGTAGAACTCGACCAGGCCCGCGGTTGCATTGGCCGGAGTGTTGGGCTGCGACGGAGCGGAACCGTCGTTGACCACGGTGCCGAAGAGGTCATTCTCGCCGGAGTAAAAGGAGTAGAGCCCGGCGGAGAAGTCATTGCGGGGGAGATCGGCGCGCATGTCGGCCTGACCACCCGCATAGTTTGAGCTCTGGTGCCAGGTGGTGGCTACCGGGAAGTCCGTTGACGGCGAGTCATAGTTGGCCAGGTTGAAGTGATAGAAGGGCGCGACGGAGAGGATTGCCTTGGGATTGAACGTGTGCACCCAATTGGCGAGTACGAACGCATCGCGCTCGGTCTGGCTATCGCGCAGGCCGAAAGACTCGTAATACTGGCTGGCCTGTTCCCAGTCGTCAGGGTTGGGGTCGTACGGAATCTGGAAGAAATCCTGGCGGTATTGGCTACTGAAGCGGACCTGGTCGCTCGCGCTCTGGTTGCGAATGACAGAAAGGAAGGCGCTCTGGGAGTTTGTGGCGTCGTGATAGATGCCCGGGACGGGTGTGGCCAGGCCGTAGTTGGAACGCCCGCCCGTCAGGCTGGCATACCAGGCGGTCGCGGCGGAGTGATCGCCGAGCGAGAGCTGGGCTTCGCCTGAATAAAGGTTTCCGGCCAGGACGCGCAGTTCGGCATCGCGGCTGCGCTCGAATCCGTTGCGCGGCACAACGTTGAACACCCCATAGGTACGGTCGCCCACGTCGGACGAGTAGCTGCCGCGCTGTACCTCCAGGGAGTCGATATCCTTGGGGTCGATCTGCGGACCGACATTGGAGGCGATCTTCATGTTGGGGATGGAAACGCCATCGAGAAGCCAGCTGGTCTGATGGCCGCCGCGCATATGCAGCATGTCGTGGGTCATATAGGCACCCGGAACGTAGTCGGTGATCATCTGCATGCCGAGAGTGCGGCTGGCGCCGGGTGTGCTGTCGATGTCGGCGCGCGTGATGAGCGTGGTGGGCGTCGCCGAATCCGTCGCCGGAGTGCTGTTTTCGAGGCCGACCACCTTGACCGTTTGATTCGCGGCCGCCACATTCAGTGCGATGTGGACCACGGGGTTGGTGCCTGACGCCACACTGATCGGTTCACTGAAGGTCTCGAAGCCAGTGGAAGCAACCTCAAGCTGGTATAGGCCCAGCGGGGCCTCGGGCAGATCGAATTCTCCGGTGATGTCGGTGTCGGAATGCAGGGAGAACTGGGAATTGATCGCTTTCAGGGAAACGTGGGCACCGGCAACCGGCCGATGTTGTGGATCGTGCACTACGCCGTGCACGGTTGCAAAGACCGTGGCGCGAGCATGAAGAGACGAGGCAACCAGGACAGCAGTGACAACATAGGGAGAAAGGCGCATAGCAGCGTCGGACCTCTTGGGAAACCGGCGAGGCGAAGCGGACGTTGTACCCCGGGGCAACTGCCCGTTACGCACGCTCTCGCGTTGACGCCACCGGATCGAGCTTGTGAGGCGATTCGGGATCATGGCCACGCCGGCAGGTCAAAACCTGCAAGGTGTTCATGTCCAACCTTGGCTGAGCGATCCGGAAAGGATTCAGGAGAGGGACGGCGAAGGAGGACCCCGGTCTGCCCGGGCACGAAGCTGGCCGGCGCGAGCGGCATCCCGGCTGGCGCCGGGTGTGAATCCATCGACGACCGGCGCGGCGCAGGCGGGTCCATCCGAAGGCGCGAAGGCCGCCGTTGTCGCCGCGGCTACGGTCGCGGGAAACTGCGGGCAGCGGGACGACGCGTTCAACGACGGGCCGGAATTCGCGCTTTGGGAGGAACTCGTATCCGCGTCCGCGCAGTGGTGAGCCCCATGGCGCCGGCAGCAGAGCGGCAGGCGCGACTCGTCGATCCCGGGCAAGACAGCCACGAAGGGCCCAAGCCACAGAAGGAGGATCATCGAGATGGAAAGAGCGCGCCGCATTTACCTTATCGCGTAGAAGTATGGTGGCATCAAAACGCAAACTCGACAATCCCTAAATGTTCGTCGGGTATGATCGAGTCATAGCCTATTTTCATACGCTCATTTCGAGGATAC